>JAZGDQ010000406.1:0-8209 GCA_036477985.1 bacterium | reverse complement strand
CCGTGGCCGGCCGGGCGAGGACGATCTTCACCCCCGAGGCCCCGACGGGCACGAGCCCCGGAACGCCCCCACCAGATCCCCCGGCTGGAGGGGGCCGGCGGCGCCGTCAGCGTCCAGCCGCGCGGTGAGGCGCACCCGCCCGGCGAAGGGCCGCCCCTGCATCATGACGTTCGCTTTCGAGAGGGTGAACGGGAGGGGGAAGCGCGGGTTCGCCACACGGAGGACGGCGAGCGGCGGGCCGGGCCGATCCGTGCGCGCGATGATGAAGAGGACGCGGCCCCGAGCCTCCCCCGCCGCGAGGCCGGGGGAGAGGGCGACCGTGCCCTTGATGGATTCGCCTGCGGCGGGCGCCGAGGCTGCGGCGGGCGGCGGGCCAGCGGCGGGAGCGGATGCAACGGCGGGCGCCGGGGCCGGGGCGGGCCGGGGCGCCGGAGCGGGGCGGGGCTTCTTCACAACCTTGGGCGGCTCGGCCGTCCCCGCGCGGTCGATCAGGACGTCCACGCCGCGCGCGCCGATGGGGACCGCCCGCCCGCTCCTTCCCTCGAAGTCCCCCCGCACGAGGGGTCCCGTCCGCCCGTCGGCGTCCAGCCGCGCCCGCACCCGAACGCGTCCGGCGAGGGGCCTTCCCGGCGTCGTCGCGTCGTCCGCCGTCAGGACGTAGCGGAGCGGAAACTTCGGCTGCACCAGGCGCTGGATCGCAACAGGCTTCCCGCCCTCCTCAGACTCGAGGACGATGATCAGGGTGCGCGTCTTCCCCGCCCCGGGGAGAAGGTGGGGGGCGAGGCGGATGGAGCCCGAGACGGACTCCCGCGGCGGGCCGCTGTCGCAGCCGGCGGCGAAGAGCGCGAGGAGGAGCGCCGCCGGGGAGGCGAGGCGGCGGATGACAACGGCGAGCCGCATTCGGCTTACTTCTCCTGGCGCGCGGCGAGGAAGGACTCGGCCTCCTCCCGCGAGGGGAGGCCCGCCCGCGCGCCCAATCGGGTGCAGTTCATGGCGGCCACCGCGTTCGCGAAGCGAAGGGCGCCGGGAAGATCGCGGCCCTCAAGAACCCCGAAGAGGAAGCCGGCGTGGAAGGCGTCCCCCGCGCCGGTCGTGTCCACGGCGTCGACCGCGAAGCCGGGGGAATCATAGAGCCGCTCCCCGTCGAAGGCGAGGGCGCCCCGGGGACCGAGCGAGACCGCCGCCACGCGGGGGCCGAGGGCGTGGATGCGCCGGAGGGCCTCGGCGGAATCCGCGGCCCCGGTGAAGGCGGCGGGAAAACCCTCGGACGCCACGAGGTAGTCCGTCAGGCGCACGAGCGCCTCCGTGCCGGGCAGGACGCGCTCGGCGTCGAAGGAAACCGGAATCCCCGCCTCCCGCGCCCAGCGGGCGGCCCGGACCTCGGCGTCGAGGGAGTGGCCGTCCACGTGGAGGATGCGCGCGCTCTTCACGATGTCCTCGCGCACCTCCTCGGGGCGGAGCTCCACCTCGCGCCGCCACATGATGGTCCTCCCGCCGCGCTCCTCCTCGCCACCCTCGCGCTGGACGATGATGACGGCGAACTGGCTCGCCCGCCCGGGCTGGAGCGCCACGCCCTCGACGTTCACCCCCTCCTCCCGGAGGCTGCGGAGGGAGAACTCCCCCTCGGCGTCGTCCCCCACCGCTCCGATGAAGGCCGTCCGCATCCCCAGACGGGCGAGCCCCGCCATGGCCGTCGCCGCCTGCCCCCCGCCCTGGCGGACGACGTTGCGCAACCCGCCCTTGGTGTTGAAGGCGGGATAGCGATCCACCTCGCAGAGGAGATCGACCGAGTTCAGGCCGATTCCCACTGCGTCGAATCGCGGCGCTGCCATGTCGGGAGGAAGCGTCAGGCGAATTCGAGGAAGCGGACACCCTCGGGGTCGACCGACTCGAGGGCGGCGCGCTCCGCATCGGTGGGCTCGGGCGTCTCGGGGGCCTCCTCGCAGGGGCCGGGGTCGAAACCGGTGGCGGCGCGGACGGCCTCGGGGGCGGCGCCCGCGTGGCGGCTCTCGATCCGGAGGCGGCCCTCCACCTTGCGGAAGATGCAGAGCGGGGTCACGACCCGATCCACACGCCCCGAGGCGGTCACGTAGCCGCACCGCTCGGGGAAGCTGGCCGGGTCGTGCACCGTGCGCCAGAGGACGGTCCGCCCCGCCGTCGGGAGGATGGCGGCGCTGCCCGCCCCGCCCGGCAGGCGGACCTCGGGGCGGGCGGGGTCTCCGATGAAGGAGAGGTTGATGTCCCCCCGGGCGTCGATCTGCGCCCCGCCGATGAAGGCGAGGCCGAGGCCGCCGCGGGCGGAGAGGTCGAAGATCTCGATGAGGTTGAAGACGGCGCGCGCCCCCTCGAGGAGCTGCATCCCGACCGTGCTGGAGGGGAGGCGGGAGGGAAGAGGATCCACCCCGCCGGGGATGTTCAGGTAGACGAGGCCCGGGGCGTGGGTCCTTCGGGCCAGGGCGATGGCCACCATCGGGAGGGCCGAGGCCACTCCGTGGAAAACGGTCTCCCCGTCCCGGATCTGGCGCGCGAGGAAGACGGCCATCCGGTCGGCCGCCTTTCGCGCCTGTGGAGAAAGCGTCTTCGCGCCCGCGCGCATCAAGGGCGCGCCCCGCGCGCAGCCTTCGCCGGCCGGCGGTCGCGCTCCTCCCATTCGGCGAGGTGGGCGTCCAGGCCCCCGGGGGCGGCGGCGGCTTCGATGTAGGCGCCGACGGCCGCCTCGTCGGTGTCGTAGAGGGAGAAGCACGAACCGGGCGCGGCCCCGCCCGGCGCCGGGACGACGGCCCGCACCAGGAAGGCCGGAATCTCGGTGCGCTCGGGACGCTCGGCCAGGAAGGCGGTCTCGACGATGCGCTCGGCCGTGAGGATGACGCCCTCGGCGGCCCGGGTCATGAGTACGTCCTCGAAGGCGCCGCCGTCGATGCGGGCGTTCCCCCCGGCGTCGGCGTGCTGAACGTGGATGACCGCCCAGTCGGGCCGAATGCGCGGGATCATGTAGACCCGCTCGCCGGTGTTCGGATCCTCCACCTCGCGGAAATCCGAGAGGGCGGGCGTGTCGGCGCCCTGGAGGCCGGGCGCGGGCTGGCTCGGAAGGCCGTAGGCGGAGGCGCGCATTCCGGCGATGACGGTGGAGCAGGCGTGCTCGACGGCGCGCACCCTCCCCTCTTCGACGCCGCTGCGGTAGGCCGCCGCCAAGCCGAAGAGGTTCTCGAAGCCGACATAGCCCGCGTGGACCTCGGCGACCGCGCCCGCGGCGCAGAGCAGGTCCACCTCGTAGGCCCCCGCCGTCTTGACCAGGCGAAGGCCACGCCGGCCCTGGCGCGCCAGCTCGCGGACGAAGGCCGCCGGCGAGCGGGTGAGGGAATTCCCGCCCAGGGCGAGCATCTGGCCGTCCTGCACGAGGCGGGCCGCCTCGGAGAGGGAGAGGAGCTTATCTTCCGTCACAGTCCAATCCGGATACTGTCCAGGAACCGAATACCGAAACCGCCCGGCGGCGGCGGGCGCCCGCATACGGCGCAGGTCCTCCGGGGATCATTTCGTTGGGATCATCCCGCTGGGATTATCCCCCAGCCCGCGCCGGGGCCTCAACCGGGGGAATCTCCCGGCCCTCCGAAATCCGGCTCCCTCCCGAGGGAGAGGGACGCCCATCGGAAGCCTCCCTCGCCCGGCAAAATCGGGAGCGCCGCGGAGGCGGGAAGGGGCGAATGGCTCCCCCCCTCCCGGGCCGGTGGAGGGCTGACCTGACCAGTTTTCCGCCCAAAATCCTCCTGCCCGACTCAAAAATGAGTAAAAATGCCTCATATGGGTCATTTTTGCTGGCGCATTCCAGGCCCTGGGACTATATTAAACGGAGTAGTTGAGTCAAATTATATCAAAGAGTCCGAATTATGCTGGGCTCACCGCAATAGCCGCCGAAAACGCTCAGACCCCGCATCGGCGGGGGAGAACAGCCGCCGCGCACGGCGAACATCCAGAGCTTCCAGCCTCATCAGAGCGTTCCCCGAGACCCCGGCGGAGTGGGCCGGGGCGGGCGCCGCCGAAACGAGGGAGGTTTGAAGGACGATGGCGGGCGAGAGAATCGTGGTCGTGGACGATGAGGAGCGGATGGTCCAGCTTCTCGAAAAGCTCCTCTCCGGGGAGGGCTACGACGTGCGCACGGCGGGCGGGGCCCGGGAGGCGCTCGGCCTCATCGCCGAGGCCGATTGCGATCTCGTGATCACCGACGTGCGCATGCACGGCGGGGACGGCACGTCCCTTCTCCGCTCCCTCCAGGAGCAGGGCAGCAGCGCCATTGTCATCCTGATGACGGCCTACGCCTCGGTGGCCTCGGCCGTCGAGGCGATGAACGCCGGCGCGTTCCACTACCTCACAAAGCCGTTCAAGATCGACGAGATGCTCCTGACCGTCCGCAAGGCGCTCGAGTCGCACAGCCTGCGGCGCGAGGTGAAGACCCTGCGGGCGGAGGTGGAGGATCGCTACGGGCTCGGAAACGTCATCGGAAAGAGCAAGGCGATGAAGGATGTCTTCGACAAGGCCAAGCGCGTCGCCAAGACGCACAGCACCATCCTCATCATCGGGAAGACCGGCACGGGCAAGGAGCTCATGGCCAAGTCCATCCACTATCTGAGCCAGAGGAGCGGCCGGCCGTTCGTGGCGGTCAACTGCAGCGCCATCCCCGAAACGCTGATCGAAAGCGAGCTCTTCGGCCACATGAAGGGCTCCTTCACGGGCGCCGTCGCCAACCACAAGGGCCTGTTCGAGGAGGCCCACGGCGGGACGCTCTTTCTCGACGAAGTGGCCGAGGTGCCCCTGCCGATTCAGGTGAAGCTCCTGCGCGTCCTCCAGGAGCGGGAGATCCGCCGGATCGGGGGCAGGGAAAACATCCGGATCGACGTACGCCTCATCTCGGCCACCAACCGGGACCTCGAGGAGCGGATCAAAGAATCGAAATTCCGCGAGGACCTCTACTACCGCCTGAACGTCATCCCCCTCCGGCTGCCCGAGCTGAAGGAGCGGACCGAGGACATCCCCATCCTCGTCAACCACTTCATCCAAAAGTTCTGCAAGGAGAACGACCTTCCCCCCAAGCGCCTCACCAAGGGGGCCCTCCAGGCCCTCCTCGAGTACGAATGGCCGGGCAACGTGCGCGAGCTGGAGAACGCGGTGGAGCGCGCCATGGCCCTTTGCGAGAAGGACGAAATCGAGGCGGAGGACCTCCCCCGGCGCATTTTCGCGGTGCGCGGCGACGGGCGGGTCCTCCAGGTCGGCGGGGAGGTGACGTTGGATGCTCTCGAGCGCCGGCACATCGAATCGGTCCTGCGGAGGACGGGGGGCCACCAGATCCGCGCCTCCCGGGTCCTCGGGATCGACCGGCGCACCCTTTACCGAAAATTGGTAAAATACGGCCTCAAACCGGGAGGCCGGGAAGCGAAAGCGGTCTGACCTCCGAGAAGCTCGGCCCCGGCGGACTCCCGCCGTCTCTTTGGAGCGACGATGAATTTTTTTCCCGACCCCCTCTCTCCCGAAGCGCTCAAGTGGCGCTTCGACCTGGACGGCTCCCCGCCCCCCGGGGAGGAGTCCCCCAACGGGGAGGAATCCCCCAGCACCGAGAAGTTCATCGGGCAGGAGCGGGCCGAGCGCGCGCTCGAATTCGGCCTGGTCATGCATGGGCCCGACTTCAACGTCTTCATCTCCGGCCCCCCGGGGACGGGCCGGTCCACGATGTGCCGCTCCATCTGCGAGCGCCTGGCCCGCGGGCGGCGCGTGCCCGACTCCATCGTCTACGTGCAAAACTACGCCGACCCGGACCGGCCCCTCTGGCTCTTCTTCCCGACGGGCCTGGGCCGCCTCTTCCGGGACGACATGGCCGCCCTCATCGTCGAGCTGCGCGAGACCATCCCCAAGGCGTTCGAGGACGAAACGCACGAGAGCCGGCGCAAGGAGGTCATCGATTCGGCCCAGGAGGGGCAGCGCCTGCTCTACGCCGATCTGGAGCGCCGCGCCCGGGAGGAGGGCTTCGCCCTCCGCTCCACCCAGTCGGGCTTCTCCCTCATCCCCCTCATCAACGGGGAGCCCGTCACCGGGGAGACCTACGACAAGCTCCCCGAGCAGGAGAAGGAGGAGATCAACAAAAAGCGCCTCGCCTTCGGGGAGGAGATAACCGAGTTCTTCAAGAAAGTCCGCCCGCTGGAGAAGAACGCGCGGAGCCGGCTTCAGGAGCTGGACAAGGAGATCGCGCTCACCGCCGTCCAGGGCCCCGCGGACGACCTCAAGGAGAAGTACCAGGACTACAAAAAGGTCGTCGCCCACCTCGACGCCGTTCAGAAGCACATCCTGGATCACCTCGCCCCCTTCCGCCCCTCCGAGGAGGAGCCGGCCGGAGGGCTTCCCTCCTTCCTGCGCAAGCCCCAGGAGGAGGATCCCTTCCGCGTCTACGAAGTCAACGTGATGGTGGACAACTCCGACCTCGACTGCGCCCCCGTCATCTACGAGACGAATCCCACCTTCAACAACCTCTTCGGGCGCATCGACCGCCGGGCCGCCTTCGGGACCTACAGCACCGACTTCACCCTGGTCCGGGCCGGCTCCATGATCTCGGCCAACGGCGGCTACCTCATCCTGAACACGCTCGACGCCCTCACGAATCCGGGCGTGTGGCCGGCCCTCAAGCGCGCCATCCGCACCCGCTGCGTGCGGATCGAGGATTTGGGGGAGATGTACGGATGGACCCACGGGGGGATCAAGCCCGAGCCCATTCCGGTGAACGTGAAGGTCATCCTCATGGGAAGCCCCACCCTCTACTACCTCCTCCTCCGTCACGACGAGGACTTCGGCAAGCTCTTCAAGGTGAAGGCCGACTTCGGCGCCACCATCGAGCGCAACGAGGAGAGCCTGCGCGACTTCCGCGCCTTCATCGAGTTCCACCGCAAGGAGTCGGATCTCCTGCCCTTCGCCGACGGCGCCGTCGGGCGCATCATCGAGGAGAGCTCCCGCCACGTCTCCCACCAGGGGAAGCTCTCGGCCCGCTTCAGCGAGATGCGCGAGCTCATCCTCGAGGCGGACCACTGGGCCCGCCAATCCGGCGCCCAGGAGGTCAGCGCCGAGGACGTGCGCCGCGCCCTCGACGAGCAGCGCTTCCGGGCCGATCTTCTGGACGAGCGGATGCGGGAGATGATCGTCGAGGGCAGCCTGATGATCGACGTCGAGGGCGCGGTCGTCGGGCAGGTGAACGGCCTGGCGGTTCTCGACCTGGGCGACTACGCCTTCGGCAAGCCCTCGCGCATCACAGCCCAGACCTTCATGGGCGACAAGGGGGTGCTCAACATCGAGCGCGAGAGCAAGCTCTCGGGAAACATCCACGACAAGGGCGTGCTCATCCTCCAGGGCTACCTCGGGGGCGCCTACGGACAAAAGCGCCCGCTCACCCTCTCGGCGAGCATCTGCTTCGAGCAGAGCTACTCGGGGGTGGACGGCGACAGCGCCTCCTCCACCGAGCTCTACGCCATCATGAGCAGCCTGAGCGGGGTCCCCATCAAGCAGGGCCTCGCCGTCACCGGCTCGGTGAACCAGCGCGGGGAGATACAGCCCATCGGGGGGGTGAACGAGAAGATCGAGGGCTTCTTCGAGGTCTGCAAGGAGAAGGGCGCCCTCACGGGGGAGCAGGGCGTCCTCATCCCCCACCAGAACGTGAGGAACCTCATGCTCCGCGAGGAGGTGATCGCGGCGGTGGAGGAGGGCCGGTTCCGGATCTACCCCATCCGCACGGTGGAGGAGGGAATCTCCGTCCTCACGGGCGTCCCCGCCGGCGAGCGCGACCCGGGGACGGGCGAGTTCCCGCCGGACACGATCCACGGAATGGTGGACGCGAAGCTGCGCGCCATGTTCGAGAATCTGATGCGCCTGCGCCGCCGGCCGGGCGGGGAGGACGAGGAGGAGGAAAACGCCGCGCCCGCCCCCGCCGAGGCGCCCCCCGCGCCCGATCCGCCCCCGCCGCCCCCGCCGCCCAGGCGCGGGAGGGAATGAGTAGTGACGCCCGCAAGGGCGGCCCCCGCCAGGTCGGCGCCACAAAGTGGCGGCCCCGCAAGGGCGGCGCGCGGCCACGCAGGGATTCCGGGCGAATACGGCTCGACTGAGCTCGCCGAAGTCAAGGATCGCCCGATTTTGTGATCGCCCGCCTTGAGAATTTAAAAAAGGGTCTTTAGCCGCCATTTTC
>JAZGDQ010000405.1:0-10282 GCA_036477985.1 bacterium | reverse complement strand
CGCTCTTTTTTTGGAGAGCAAAAAAACTGCGAGGGGGCTTTTTGAAAAAATCCCCCTCGCACTCTCTAAAACTTGAGGCTTACCCTTCGGGCAGAAAGACCACCGCCTCGATCTCGAAGATGTCGTCCTGGTTGAGGGCGCGGACCTCGACGATGGTGCGCGTGGGCGGGTGTTCCCCAAAAAACTCTTCGTAGAGCCGGTTCACGGCGGGCCGGTGGGCCTTCATGTCGGTGACGTAGACCACGGTGGAGAGGAAGGTTTCCATCGAGCCGCCCGCGTCCTCGGCGATGGCCTTGAGGTTTTCGAAGGCGCGCCGCGCCCGCGCTTCGATGGCGGGCTCCACGAGCTCCCCGGTGGCCGGGTCGATGCCGCGCTGGCCCGCGATGAAGAGGAGGTTCCCGGCGCGGCGGGCCTGGGCGAAGGGGCCCGGCGGCGCCGGGGCGCGGTCGGTGCGGAGGGTCCAGGGCGCTTTCATGGCGATGGTCGCCGGGGCGGCGGGGGCCGGGGGGTTCGGAGGGGAGAAGGGAAAGAGGGGGCGGCCCCTATTTCTTCTTCCCGGGCATCTCGGCCGGGAAGGCGATCTTGAGCCACTGCTGGGTGAGCAGGGTGGCCGAGGTCTCGTCCCGCCCCGGGATGAAGGCGATGGCGTCCTTGGGCTGGGAGCCGTCCGCCTCCAGCATGAAGACGTCCACCCCGAAGCCGTACAGGTCGTGCTCCCGCACATCGAGGTTGTAGTTCACGCCGTTGTGACTCACCTGCGGCATGGGTTTTCCTTCCTCCCGTTTTCGGGCGGCCGTCGAACACCGCCCCTCCTGGCAGGGCGCCATCATAGCGAATCCGGAGAGGGGCCGTAAACCCGGAAGGGAGGGAGGCGCGCGCCGCGCCCCCCGGAGGGCTCTATCTTGACCCTCCGAAGGGGCTGTGCTAATTCCAAAAGCCGTGGGCCGTTAGCTCAGCGGAAGAGCGCCGTCCTCACACGGCGGATGTCGCTGGTTCAAATCCAGCACGGCCCACCAACCCGGCGAATTCGAGGGGCGGGCCTCCGCCCCTTTTTTTCCTCTTAGTGGCGATAGCGCTTGCGGAAGGCTTTTTCGGCGCTCTCCTCCTCCTGCTTGCGGCGGCGCTGCCGGCTGAGCGCCATGCTCGCGAAGCCCGCCAGCGCGATCACAATCATCACCCCGAAAATCTTGATCACCGTCCCCGGCGCGGGGGGCTTGTTGATCTTGCGCGCGGGCGGGGGCGTGGGCGCGGGCCGCCCCTCCGCGAAGGCCGAGATGAGGCGGACCCACTCGGCCGCCGCCCGGCCCTCCTTCCCCTCCCGATGGACCTCGGCGAAGAGCCTGAGGCGGCGGCGCGCCTCCCCGGCCGTGCGGCCGACGAGCCCCTTCAAAAATCCTCTCAAATTCTCCGTCATCCGGTCCGGCGGCGAGAGGGCGGCGCCCAAGAGACGCCCCTCGGGGGAGAAGGCCGCGGTGGCGAGGGCGTTCTCATCGCCGAGGGTGAGCCCCCAGCCCAGAAAGACCATCGGCGGGGGAGTGGATTTCTCCGAGACATCGCGCGGAGAGAAACCCTTCGGATTGCGCCAGGCGAGGCGCCAGCGGACGGCGTCCGGGGCGGCCTCCCCTTTTTCCGCGGCAAGGGCTTTTTCGGGGGCGAGGAAGAGGTCCGCCTCCTCGAAGAAGAGCGAGAGCGCGTCCCGCTCCAGGGAGAGGGGGAGACGCCCGCGCTCGCCGGGCGGGACGCCCTCCCCCGCCGCCCCGAGGAGGGGCGCGGCGAGAAGGCAGAGGACCGCGAGGCGGGCCGCCCTACGCTTCCAATCCATTCAGGAGCGCCCCGATCTCGACCGGCCTTCCCGACTCGGCCGAGCGCACCGAGGGCTCCACCACCGCCATGGCGTAGAGCGCCTCGCGCGGGCCGGTCTCGGGCGCGCCGCCCCCGCGCACGCAGTCGGCGAAATCATCCAGCTGATCCAGCGCCATGTCGGGCGTGTCGGGCAGGGGAACCGGGGTCCAGCCCGCCTCCCCCTGCTTCTGGATGGCGAGGGTGGTCTCCGCGTTCGTCCGCTCGGCGAAGGTGAGGTTCTCGCGCACCATTTCGAGTTGGAGGACGGCCTCGGTCCCGTGGAGGCGCATGTTGTACACCCCCGGGGTGACGAAGCTGGTCGTGAGGTTCGAGACGGCCCCCCCCTCGTGCTCGATGATGGTGAGGGTGACGTCGGGGATCTCGGCCGGGGTGGCGAGGCGCTTGTGGACGCCCGTCACGCGCACGGCCTCGCCCAGGAGATACTGGAGGGTGTCGCAGTGGTGGATGCCCATCTGCATGAGGGGCCCGCCCGGGCACTCGTCCTTGTGGAAGCGCCACTTGTCGGGGGTGAGGAAGAGCCCCATGTGGTTGGTGAAGGAGGCCTCGGCCCAGAGGGGGCGGCCCACCGTGCCGTCATCGATGAGGGCGCGCATCTTGCGGTGGCCCGCCGCCCGGCGGTAGCAGTGGCCGACGGCGAGGACCTTGCCCGAGGCGCGCCAGGCTTCGAGGACGGGCCCCGCCTGGGCGACGGTGTTCGTGATGGGCTTTTCGACCCAGACGTGCTTGCCCGCCCGCAGGAGGGCCTCGACCTGCTCGGCGTGGGCGCTGTTCGGGGTGGTGAGCAGGACGCCCTCGATGTCGGGGTCCGCGCAGACGGCCTCGAAGCTCTCCGCCTGGGCGCAGCCGTGCTTCTCGGCGAAGGCGGCCCGCTTCTCGGGGTTGCGCGTGTAGCAGAGGGCGAGGTCGATCTTCGCGCTCCGCTTCGCCGCGTTCCCGATGGGGGTGGACCACCATCCAAGGCCCACGATGGCGGTCCGAAGAGGTGTTTGCGCCATGGGTTATTCTCCTCGTTGCAAAATCGAATCGGTCCTTTCCGGGGCATGAGGAAGGTATCACGCGCGCCGCCGGGAAAAAACGGCCCTAGAGCAAATTCTGCGGATCGATGTCCACGATGAGGTGGACGGAGCGGAAGCGGGCCTCCTCCCCGAAGGCGGCCATGAGGGCGCGGACGGTCTCCCCCATCAAGGCGGCCGAGCGGCTCTTCAGCAGCATGTGGCGGCGGTGCACCCCGCGCACCCGGCGGATGGCGGCCGGGGCCGGGCCCAGGAACTCGATCCCAGCGCTCTCTTTTCCTCCTCCTCCCTCTCCTCCTCCTCCTTCCTTCCCTCCTTCACCTCCTCCGGCCGGCCGTGCGCCCCGGCGCTGGAGGAATTCGCGCACCCAGACGCCCGCCGCCACCGCGGCCTCCCGCTTGCGGTCCTCGAAGCGCAGGCGCGCGATCCGCCGGTAGGGGGGGTAGCCGACCGCGGCGCGCGCGGCGATCTCCCGCTCGAAGAAGGCGGCGTAGTCGTGATCGCGCGCACAGGCGACGGCGTAGTGGTCGGGCCGGAAGGTCTGGACGATGGCCTCGCCCGCCAGCTCGGCCCGCCCGGCCCGGCCCGCCACCTGGGTGAGGAGCTGAAACGTGCGCTCCCCGGCGCGGAAGTCGGGCAGGTGGAGCCCCACGTCGGCCGCCACCACCCCGACCAGGGTGAGGCGCGGAAAGTCGTGCCCCTTGGCGATCATCTGGGTGCCGATGAGGATGTCCACCTCCCCCCGCTCCACCTCCCGCAGGATGCGCTCGAGCGCCCCGGCCCGCCGGGCGGTGTCCCGGTCGAGGCGGCGAACCCGGGCCCCCGGGAAGCGGGCGCGCACGGCCTCCTCCACCCGCTCGGTCCCCAGGCCGAAGAAGCCGATCCGATCGCTCCCGCAGTCGGGGCACCGCTCGGGCGGCGGGGAGGACGCGTCGCACAGGTGGCACTCCACCCGGCGGCTCTCCATGTGGTAGGTGAGGGAGACCGAGCAGTTCGCGCACTCGAGCGCCTTCCCGCACTCGCGGCACAGGATGGCCGAGGAGAACCCGCGCCGGTTCAGGAAGAGAAGGGTCTGCTCTCCCCTCTCGAGACGCTCCCCGACGGCGGCGGCCAGCTCCCGGCTCAGGAGGGAGGGGCGGCGCGGATCCCCCCCCTGCTCGCGGCGCAGGTCCACGATCCGGACCGCCGGGAGGGGCCGGCCGCCCGGCCGTGAGGGAAGCTCGATGAGGCGGTGGGTCCCCTCCCCTCCCTCTTTTCCTCCTCCCCCCTCTTTTCCTCCTCCTCCCCTTCGGGCGCGGGCGTAGCTCTCCACCGAGGGGGTGGCCGAGCCCAGGACAATGGGCGCCCCCGCCCGGCGGGCGCGCACGATGGCCGTGTCCCGCCCGTTGTAGCGCGGCGCCTCGTCCTGCTTGTAGGAGGCGTCGTGCTCCTCGTCGACGGCGATGAACCCGAGGCGCGGGAGGGGGGCGAAGACGGCCGAGCGCGTCCCCACGGCGATATCGGCCTCCCCCGCGCGCACGCGCCTCCACTCGGCGGCGCGCCGCTTCTCGGGATACGCGCTGTGGAGGCAGGCGACGCGATCCCCGAAGCGCGCCCGGAACCGGTCCAGGAGCTGGGGGGTGAGGCCGATCTCAGGAACGAGGATGAGCGCCCCCCGCCCCCTCCGGACGGCCTCTTCGGCGAGGCGGATGTAGACCTCGGTCTTGCCGCTCCCCGTCACCCCGTGGAGAAGGGTGACGGAGAAGCGCTCCGCCTCGATGTCCCCGCGCACGGCCTCGAAGGCGACCTCCTGGGCGGGCGTGAGCGTGGGCGGCGGCGGCGTCTCAACTCCGTCCTCTCCCGCCTCGCCGGGCACCTCCGCCTCGAGGACATCCTCCTCGATCGCGACGAAGCCCTTCTTCGCCAGGGCGGCGCAGGCGGCCCGCGCGCCGGGCGCGCGCCGCTCCACCTCCCGCAGGAGTAGCCGACCCCCCTCCGCTTCTTCGAGCAGGTCCAGCGCCGCCGCCTGACGGGGCGCCCTCCGGCGGAGGGCCTCGCGCTCCGCTTTCTTATCCTCCTCCGGTTTCTTATCCTCCTCCGCCGTCTTATCCCCCTCCTCCCCGGGTGGAGGCAGGAGGCGGACGTAGCGCGCCCGGGGGGGCGCCGAGCCTCCCTGCTCGAGCGGGACGCGCTCGGCCAGGCCGGCCTCGAGGAGGCGGTTCAGCGCCGCCGCCGCCCCGCGGCCGAAGGAGGAGGTGAGCGCCCCCGCCCGCCGGGGCCCCTCCCGCAGGGCGGCGAGAAGGCGGAGGCGAAGCGGCGGCTCTTTCGGCGCGGGCGGCGCCTGTGGCGCAGCATCGAGACCCGGGAGACTGTCCGGAACCCCCGTCGGACGCTCTTCAAGAGGCGGCGCCCCCGGGGGGGATGGCGCCCCCTCTTGGGGGCGACCTCCTAGGGGCGCAGCGACGAGGTTGGCCTCGCGCCGGCCCGCCTCGGTGAGGCGCCAGCTCTCCACGCTCTTGCGCTCGGAGATTCCCGGAAGGGCCGCGCGCAGGGCCTCCCCCCAGCCGCAGCAGTAGTACTCCGCCACCCACTGGGCGAGACCCATCAGCTCCCCGGTCAGGAGGGGGGACTCCTCCAGGGGCGCGATCACGTCGCGGAGGGCGAGGCCCTCGCTCCCGGGCGGGGGGTCGGCGGAGGGCTCGGAGACGAGGTAGCCCGTCACCCGCCGCCGGCCCAGGGGCACGAGGACGCGCATCCCGGGGGCGAGCCTTCCCGCAAGGGAGGGGGGGACCCGGTAGGTGAGGGGCCGGAACTGGGGGAGGTTCAGCGCCACCTGGGCGTAGCGGGGAGAGCCGTTCTCCTCCTTTTCATTCATGGCGATGCCCTCATGGAGGAACCATCATGGCGGCGCCATCATGGCGGGGGGACTCCGCCGCCGAGGATGACGCGCAGCTTCTCCTCCGCGATGTTGCGCCCGCTGAGGACGGCGGCCGCCTTCTTCCCCCTCAGGTCCATCTTCGCCGCCGCCGCCGTCGGGGCGGCGCCCGCCCCCTCGGCGATGACCCGGACATCGGAGACGAGGAGGCGAATCGCCGCGCACATCTCCTCCTCGCTCACGAGGAGAATCTCGTCCACGTAGCGGCGGATCATCTCGAAGGTGAGCTCGAAGGGGACCCGGGTGGCGAGGCCCTCGGCGAAGGTGGCCGAGGAGGGCTGGGGGCGCATCTCCCCGGCGCGGAAGCTCTCGTAGACGGAGGGGGCGCGCTCGGCCTGCACCCCGACGACGTGGATTCTCGGATTGCGCGTCTTCGCAACAAGGCCCGCGCCGCTCACCCCGCTCCCGCCCCCGAGGGGGACGATGAGGACGTCCAGATCGGGCGCCTCCTCGAGGATCTCGAGCGTCCCGGTCGCCACCCCGGCGATGAGGTCGGGCTCGTTCGCCGAGTGGACGAAGCGCATCCCCCGCTCCTCGCCCTGCGCCTCGCACCACTCGCGCGCCTCGTCGAAGTCCTTTCCGTGAAACGCCACCTCGGCGCCGTAGGAGCGGATGGCGGCCATCTTCGCCGGGTTCGCCCCCTCGGGCGCCACCACGGTGGCGCGCGCCCCGAAGGCGCGGGCGGCGTAGGCGATGGACTGGCCGTGGTTCCCCGTCGAGGCCGTTATCAGCCCCCGGGCGCGCTCCTCCTCGGGGAGGCGCGAGACCAGGTTCACCCCCCCGCGCACCTTGAAGGCGCCGATGGGCTGCATCGACTCGAACTTCAGATAAAAGTCGCAGCCGAAGCGCGCCGAGAGGGAGGGGATCTCGTGAAACGGGGTGGGCCGGAGGAGGCGGCCGACGGTCTGCCGGGCGGCGAGGACGTCCTCGAAGGTGGGCGCGCGCATGGGGGCTCCGGGCCGAAGAGATGGAGGGGCGAATACCGGGTCCGCCTGTCTTTATAGCAAACTTCCCCCCCTCCGGCCCGGCGCGAGGGAGGAGGCGGAGCCGCCGCCGCCTTATGGGAAAAATCCGGGCGCGTTGACCCATCGGGAAGCTCCCTTCTAAGATGCCTCCGCACAGAGATTTACGCCGGGAGCCCAGCGGCGAAGCCCCACCGAGGAGGAGGCGAGATGAAGAGCGCCCTCGAGATCGCGATGGAGAAGACGGCCAGCATCGGGGAGGAGGCGCGCGAGGAGCTCAGCAAGCTCAGCCCCGCCCAGCGCAAGGAGATCGAGAAGACGAAGAAGGTGTACGAGGGGAAGATCGCCGAGCGCGAGGTGCTGTTCCAGCAGGAGATGCTGAAAGCCACCGGCGGGGTCCCCCTCGACGTCGCGGCGGCCCAGCTTCCCCCCGAGGCGCGGGAGCAGCTCGACGCCGCGCGCAAGGCCCACCGCGAGAAGATCGAGGCGCTCGAGGCCGAGCGCGAGAAGAAGATCGCGGCCGCCAAGAAGGGAAGCTGAGCAGGCGCCGCATCCCCGCCCGCCGGGAGGCGAAGTGCGCCGGGTCGCCGTCGTTCGATGCGAGGACTATGACCCGGGCCGTGTCGGGGAGGCCGTGGACCGCCTTTTCTCCCTCCTCGGGGCGGGCGGCGGCGATGATCCCGGACGCTTCGCCGCCCCGGGCGAGCGCATCCTCCTCAAGCCGAACCTCCTCAAGGGCGCCCCGCCCGAAGACGCCGTCACCACCCATCCCGAAGTGCTCCGCGCCGTCATTACACGCCTGCGCGAGGGTGCGGAAGGTGCGGAGGCCGCCGCCGGCCCCCGCCTCGAGCTCGGGGACAGCCCGGCGTGGGGGAGCTTCGCGGCCGCGGCCGAGGCGGCCGGGCTCGCCGCCGTCTGCCGGGAGGCGGGGGTCCCTCTCGTCCCGTTCCAAAAAGGGGTGAGGACGGCGAATCCCGAGGGCAGGGTCTACGATCACCTCTTCATCGACCGCGCCGTCCTGGCGGCGGACGGCATCGTCAACCTCCCCAAGCTCAAGACCCACTCCCAGCTCTACATGACGGGCGCGGTGAAGAACCTCTTCGGCTGCGTATCGGGGAAGCGGAAGGCGTGGTGGCATTTCAAGGCGGGAAACTTCGAGGAGTATTTCCCCCTCATGCTCGTCGAGACGGCCCGGCTCCTCGCGCCCCGGCTCTCCGTCCTGGACGCCGTGCTCGCGATGGAGGGGCAGGGCCCCTCGGGCGGCCGCCCCCGGGGGGCCGGGCTCCTGCTGGCGGGCGAGGACCCGGTCGCGCTCGACAGGGTGGCGTGCGAGATCGCGGGCCTGGACCCCGGCCGGCTGCGCATCCTGGCGGCGGCGAGGGAGATCGGTTGGGGGGAGACCGATTTGGCCCAAATCGAAATCGCGGGCCTTTCGCTCGAGGAGGCGCGCCTCGCTCCCCCCCTCGAGGCCCCCCGGATGATCCCGATCGGCTTCAGCCTGCCCCGGGTGGTGAAAAGCGCCCTGAAGCAGCAGTGGCTCACCCGCGTGCGCGAGCCCCGCCAGGCGGCCCCCTGATTTCCGTTTTTTCCGATCAGATGTTCGAGCGGCTCTGGCAGCCGTCCACGCTCCAGCAGGCCCCGTGGACGAGGCTCGCCCGCGGGCTCAGCAGGAAGACGGCGACGGCGGAGACCTCCTCGGGCCGCCCGTAGCGCCCGAGGGGCATGGACCGCTCGACGAAGCCCTTGAGGCCGTCGGGGGCGGCGGCCGAGCGCCGATCCCACACCCCGCCCTTGAAGAACACGCTCCCCGGCGAGATGGAGTTCACCCGGATGTTCTCCTTCGCCATCTGCTGGGCGAGCGCCTTGGAGAAGCTGATGAGGGCCGCCTTGGCGGCGTTGTAGGCCATCGCCGAGCCCGACTCGCGCCCGGCGTTGGAGGCCACGTTGAGGATGGCCCCCCCGCCCCGCTTCTTCATCTCGGGGATGACGAGGCGCGAGAGGGTGACGGCGTGGAAGAAGTTGAAGTCGAACTCCTTCCCCCACTCCTCGTCCGTCGTCTCCAGAAGGGTCTTGGGGTCGCTCCCCCCGACGTTGTTGACGAGGTAATCCACCCCGCCGAAGGCGGCGAGGGCGGCCTCGAAGAAGGCTTGGGGGACGCCCTCCTTCGTGATGTCTCCCTGGAAGCCCACGGCGCGGCCCCCGCCCCGGGCGTTGATCTCACCGGCCGCCCGCTCGAGGTCCTCCTGCCCGCGCGCGCTGATGGCGACGTGGCACCCTTCCTCGGCCAGGTCCCGCGCGATGTGAAAGCCGATCCCTTTGCTCCCGACCGAGATCATGGCCACCTTGCCCTGCATCATGAAATCCATCGCACAACCTCCGGGCCGGCGGGCGCCGCGCGCGCCCCGCCGCGCGCCTCACATCGTCAAAAGTTCGAGCGGCTCTGGGAGCCGTCCACCGTGTAGCAGGCCCCGTGAACGAGGCTCGCCCGCGGGCTCAGCATGAAGACGGCGACCGATGCGACCTCCTCGGCCCGCCCGAAGCGGCCGAAGGGCATCTCGGCCTCCACATAGCCCTTGAGGCCGTCGGGGGCCTCCTCGATCCGCCGCTCCCAGACGCCGCCGGGGAAGAGGATGCCCCCCGGGGCGATGGAGTTGACCCGAATCCCCTCCTTGCCCATCTGCTGGGCGAGCGCCTTGGAGAAGCTGATGAGGGCCGCCTTCGAGGCGTTGTAGGTCATCGCGCCCTTCGACTCGCGCCCGAAGATGGAGGCGACGTTGAGGATGGCCCCCCCGCCCCGCTTCTTCATCTCGGGGATGAGGAGGCGCGAGAGGGTGACGGCGTGGAAGAGATTGAGACCGAAGACGTTCCGCCAATCCTCGTCCGTCGTCTCGAGCAGGGGCTTGGGATTGCTCCCCCCGACGTTGTTGACGAGAAGGTCCACCCCGCCGAAGGCGGCGAGGGCGGCCTCGAGGAAGGCTTGGGGGACGCCCTCCTTCGTGATGTCCCCCTGGAAGCCCGCGGCGCGCCCGCCGGCCGCGGTGATCTCCTCGACCGCCCGGTTCAGGTCCTCCTCCCCCCGGCCGCTGATGGCGACGGGGCACCCCTCCTCGGACAGCGCCCGGGCGATGTAGAACCCGATCCCCCGGCTCCCGCCCGAGATCATAGCCACCTTGCCCTGCAGCATGAGGTCCATATACGGCGCCTCCTCGAAAGCGCCCCCCCCGGGGGGGAGGAAATAACCGCTAGGCCGGCTCGTCCAGCGTCTGGGCGGCGCGCAGCAGGGTCAGCGAATCCGTCCCGTCGCCGTGCTGGAAGGTGATGATGTCCCGGAAGATCTTCTCGGTCGGGGTGTCGCGCATGATGCCGATTCCGCCGAGGAGATCGGTGGCCAGCTCGATCGTCCGGAACCCGACCTTGTCGCTGAACACCTTCCCGTAGCGCGTGAAGCGCGTGTTGTAGCTCTCGTCGTTCTCCACGCCCCAGCAGATGCGCCACATGAACTGCTCGGCCACCTCGATGTTCATGAGCAT
>JAZGDQ010000404.1:0-11163 GCA_036477985.1 bacterium | reverse complement strand
GCCCGGCGCGGCGAGGGGAAGTCCGCGCCCCGCCCCGAGGCCGCCGCCCCCCGGCAGGCGCGCAAAACGCGCGGGAGCCGGAGAGGACGGGCTCATGCGGCCCCCCGCCCCCGGATGAAGGGAAGTTGGGCGCAGTGGAAGATCATCGCCGTTCTGGGGGTCGTCTGTGCGGGCGCGGCCCTCATCGCCCAGGTGCTCATCAACACCGACGTAACGAAGCTGGCCAGCCTCCTTCTGTTCCGCTCGACCGATGTCTACATCTCCTCCAAGCGGAAGGATGAGCTGAACAAAGAATTCACAGATATGGTCAAGAAGGAATTCGGCCCGGTCCTCTCAGGCGGGCGCTCCAAATAGGCCCGCCCTGCGCGGGAGGCGAAACGGAGCGCGCGCCCCCGGTGCGCCCCCAGAAATGAAGGCAGTGACGATCGATGGCTTTGATTGACGAGATTCGAAACCGGAAGGTGCGGACCTGCATCATGGGGCTGGGCTACGTGGGCCTTCCCCTGACGCTGGAGTTCGTGGCGGCGGGCTACCACGTGGTGGGCCTGGACACCGACGCCTCCCGGGTGGAATCCCTCCGCGGGGGCGTCTCCTACGTCACCGACATACCGGACACCCAGATCGGGGAGGCGCTCTTGACGGGCCGCCTCGAGTTCACATCCGACCCAGAGGCGCTCTCCGAGGTGCAGACGGTCAACATCTGCGTCCCCACCCCGCTGAGCAAGACGGGGGGGCCGGATCTCTCCTACGTTCTGTCCGCCCTTCGCGCCATCGAGGCGGCCCAGCGCCCGGGCCAGCTCTACATCCTCGAGAGCACCACCTACCCCGGCACCACCGAGGAGACCCTCCTGCCGGCTCTCTCGAAGAACGGCCGAAAGGCGGGGGAGGACTTCTACCTCGCCTTCTCGCCCGAGCGGGTCGATCCGGGAAACTCCCAATACAACACCCGGAACATTCCCAAGGTGGTCGGCGGGGTGACGGAGGCGTGCACCGAGTGCGCCGCCGCCCTGTATGCGAACTGCATCGACGAGATCGTCAAGGTGACCTCGCCCCGGGTGGCCGAGATGGTGAAGCTGCTCGAGAACACCTTCCGCAGCGTGAACATCGGTCTCGTCAACGAGCTGGCGCGGATGAGCCACAGCCTCGGGGTGGACATCTGGGAGGTGATCGAGGCGGCCAAGACGAAGCCCTTCGGCTACATTCCCTTCTACCCGGGGCCCGGCCTCGGGGGCCACTGCATTCCGGTGGACCCGATGTACCTCTCCTGGAAGGCCCGCCAGGTGGGCTTCGAGGCGCGCTTCATCGAGTTGGCCGAGAAGGTCAACGCCTCGATGCCCCAATTCGTGGTCGACCTCGTCGTCAAGGCCCTGAACGATCGGAGAAAGGCCCTCAAGGGCGCCCGCATCTTCCTGCTGGGCGTGACCTACAAGGCGGACGTGAACGACATCCGCGAGAGCCCGGCCCTGGACGTGTGGCTCCTCCTCCAGCGCCTGGGAGCGCGGGTGGACTACCACGACCCCTACGTTCCCGAGATCGATTTCGAGGGGGGCAGCCACGCCTCCCTCCCCCTGGAGGCGGGCACGGTGGAGGGGGCCGACTGCTGCGTCCTGCTGGCGAATCACGAATCGCTCGATCTTCCCCTGATCCACGAGCGGTGCGACTGCATCGTGGACAGCCGGAACGCCTTCGGAGAATTCCCCTCGGACGGGCGCGTCTACCGGCTCTGAGCGGCCTGGGCGCCGCCGGGGAGGAGGGAGGGGGCCCGGGGCGGCCCCGGGGGCCGGGGAATCCGCCCGAATCCCCCCGCCGGTGTTGACAGGTGCGCTCCTTTTGGGGTTATCTAGCCGGCTCCGGCCCGGGAGGGCCCGGCCGGAATCGATAGGCCCTCCGCGGGGGGGCGTTGAGGAGCGCACCGATGGCCCAAAAGACCGTGTTTATGACGAAGGAGGCCGCCGCCGTCGGGCGCCGCTGGGTCCTCGTGGACGCCGAGGGGCAGACCCTGGGCCGGCTGGCCACCCGGGTGGCGACCGTCCTGCGGGGGAAGCACCGGCCCGACTGGACCCCCCACGTGGACGCGGGCGATTTCGTCATCGTCATCAACGCCGAGAAAATCGTCCTCACCGGGCGCAAGCTCGACCAGAAGAAGTACTACCGCCACTCGGGCTATCCCGGCCACCTCAAGGAGGTGACGGCGCGGCGGGTGCTCGAAACCCATCCGGAGCGTTTGATCCAAAGCGCCGTCCGGGGGATGCTTCCCAAGACCAAGCTCGGGCGGGGAATGTTCAAGAAGCTCAAGGTGTACGCCGGCGGGAGCCATCCCCACGCTGCCCAGATGCCGGAGCCGATTTCCTTCCAGTAGGCGATTGGGGACGCCCGCGCGGCGGACCGGAGACGAGAATCCGACGATGGCCATGACGGTGACGACCAGGTATTACGCCACGGGAAAACGGAAGACCTCGATCGCGCGGGTGTGGGTGTTTCCGGGCGACGGGCGGATTCTCGTCAACAACACGCCGATGGACGAGTATTTCCTCCGCGAAACCTCATTGATGATCATCAAGCAGCCCTTCGAGTTGACGGGGACTTGGGGCCGATTCGACGTACGCGCCACCGTGAAGGGAGGCGGGCTCTCCGGCCAGGCCGGCGCCCTCCGGCACGGAATCACCAAGGCGCTGCTCGAAATCGACCCCAGTTATCGCCCCACCCTCAAAAAGGCGGGCCTCATCACGCGCGACTCCCGCATCAAGGAGCGCAAGAAGTACGGCCTGAAGGGCGCCCGCAAGAGCTTCCAGTTCTCCAAACGGTAATATAATCCCCGAAGCGAATCTCACGGACCCCGTCCCCCGGGGCGGGGAGGGAGGATTCGGCCATGTTCCGGGTCGGCTTGGTTGGCGCCACCGGCTACACGGGCTTCGAGTTGCTGCGCCTGCTCGCCTCTCACGGCGGCGTGGAGATCGCGGCCCTCACGTCTGAAACCTATGCGGGCAAGGAAGTGTCCGAGGTGTTCCCGGCCTTGGCCACCCGCGTCGCGGGGCGGCTGGAGAAGTTCGAGGCGGCCCGGATGGAGGGGCTCGACCTCGTCTTCGCCTGCCTGCCCCACCGGGTGGCGATGGACTCGGTCCCCGCCCTGCTGGAGCGGGCCGGGCGGGTGGTCGATTTCTCGGCCGACTTCCGCCTCCGGGATCCGGAGGTCTACGAGGCCTGGTACAAGACCTCCCACGTCTGCCCCGAGGTCATCTCCGAGGCCGTCTACGGCCTGCCCGAGCTCCACCGCGAGCGGATCCGCGCGGCGCGGCTTGTGGCGAATCCGGGCTGCTATCCCACCGGGGCCATCGTGGCCCTGGCGCCCCTCCTGCGGGCGGGGCTGGCGGACCCGGCCACCATCGTGATCGACGCCAAGTCGGGCGTCTCGGGCGCCGGCCGAAAGGCCGACCTCTCCCTCCAGTTCTGCGAGGTGAACGAGAGCTTCAAGGCCTACGGAGTGGGGGACCACCGCCACACGCCCGAGATCGAACAAGAGCTCTCCGGCGCCCTCGGGCGCGAGGTGCGGGTCTCCTTCACCCCCCATCTCGTTCCGATGACCCGGGGGCTTCTCTCGACCATCTACGCCCGGGCCGAGGCGGGGGCGACGGCCGAGGGGGCGCGGGCCGCGCTGCGCGACGCCTACGCCGACGAGCCCTTCGTCCGCCTTATGCCCGAGGGCGCGCTCCCGGGCGTGGGCCAGGTGTTGGGCAGCAACTTCCTGGACATCGGCCTCGTCCTGGACGAGCGGGTGGGCCGCTTCGTCATCGTCACCGCCATCGACAACCTCGTGAAGGGGGCCTCGGGGGCCGCCGTGCAGAACATGAACATCCTGCTGGGGATGGAGGAGACCGAGGGGCTCTCCCATCCGGGGTTCTGGGTATGAGCGCCGGGGCGGAGTTCCAGGAGAGGGCGGGCGGGGTGTGCGCCGCCCAAGGAGTGCGCGCCGCCTCCGTCACGGCCGGGCTCAAGGAGTCGGGCCGGCCCGACATGACCCTCCTCGTCTTCGACCCCCCGGCGCGGGCGGCGGGCGTCTACACCCAAAACCGGGTGTGCGCGGCTCCCGTCACCCTCTGCAAAAGCCGGGTGGGGGCGGGCCCCCTGCGCGCGATTCTGGTCAACAGCGGCGTCGCGAACGCCTGCACGGGAGGGGAGGGCCACTCCCGGGCCGAGCGGCTCTGCCGCGCGGTGGCCGGCCGGCTGGAATGCCCCGAGGAGGAGGTCGTCATGGCCTCGACCGGGATCATCGGCGTCCAGCTCCCCGTCGAGAAGATGGAGGGGGCGCTCGACGGCCTCGTCGCAGGCCTCACGCCCGAGGGGGGCGAGGCGTCGGCCGAGGCCATCATGACCACCGACACGCGGCCGAAGCTGTGCGCCATCGAGGCGCCGCTTCCGGGCGGGACCGTCCGCCTGGGGGGGATGTCCAAGGGAGCGGGCATGATCGCGCCCGACTTGGCGACCATGCTGGCCTTCTTGACGACCGACGCCGAGGTCGCCGAGGCGGATCTCGCCCGCCTCCTGCGCGCCGCCTGCGCCGAGACGTTCAACTGCATCACCATCGACGGAGACACCTCGACGAACGACACCGTCCTGCTCGCCGCCACCGGCGTCTCGGGCGTCCGGGCCGAGGGGGAGGAGGCCCTCTCCCGCCTCGGCGCGGGGCTCCTCGAGGTGTGCCGCCGCCTCGCCCTCGCCATCGTGCGCGACGGGGAGGGCGTCACCAAGGTGGTGCGGGTGCGGGTGGGGGGCGCGGCCGATGCGGCCGACGCCCGCCGCGCCGCCCGGGTGGTGGCCGAGAGCCCCCTCGTCAAAACGTCCTTCTTCGGGGGCCTCCCGAACTGGGGGCGAATCTTCATGGCGGCCGGGCGGAGCGGCGCCCGCCTCGACATGGAGCGGATGGCGCTGCGCATCGGAGATGTCGAGGTCGTGCGCGGCGGGGCGCCGGTGGAGGGGTGGGAGGAGCCCCTCGCCCGGGTCCTTCAAGAGAGCGAGTTCGAGGTCGACCTGGAGCTGGGCGTCGGGGAGGCCGAGGCCGTCTTTTGGACCACCGACTTCAGCTACGACTACGTGCGGATCAACGCCGAATACAGGACATGAGCCCCTCCCCGGGCGCGGGCCCCGGGGCGGCGCCCCGCCCTGCGGGGTTGAATCGTCCCCTCCCTTGTGAGACATTCTCCCCAGCCGCGCGGCGGCGGCGGCCGGCCTCCCGGGCCGGGCGGGACGCGCGGCTGGATTGCATAAGCCAAGTGTTTTCAGTAGCTAATCGGCCCCTCTCCGCTGCGGGGCCAGCAAGCTCCGCCTGACCTGAAGGCGGGGAAAGGAGCCCTCCATTGACCTCTGTATCGTTGCGCGAGCTGCTTGAGGCCGGCGCCCATTTCGGGCACCAGACCAAGCGGTGGAATCCCAAGATGCGCCCCTACATCTTCGGGGCGAGGAACGGGATCTACATCATCGACCTGCAGAAGACCGTCCGCCTCTTCAAGGAAGCCCTGGAGTTCATCCGCTCGGTCGCGGCCGGGGGCGGGAGGGTGATCTTCGTGGGCACCAAGCCCCAGGCGCAGGCCATCATCCGCGAGGAGGCCCAGCGGGTCGGGATGCTCTACGTGACCCAGCGCTGGCTCGGCGGGACCCTGACGAATTTCGCAACCATCAGGAAGTCGATCGCCCGCCTTCTCGACCTCGAGTCCATGAAGGCGGACGGCACCTTCGAGCTTCTCGCCAAGAAGGAGGCCGTGCGGCGCGAGAAGGACCGCCAGCGGCTCGATAAGTTCCTGGGCGGCATCAAGACCATGGAGGGGCTGCCCAAGGCCCTCTTTGTCGTCGACACGCGCCACGAGCACATCGCGGTGCGCGAGGCGGTCAAGCTGGGCATCCCGGTCGTCGCCATGGTGGATACGAACGCCAATCCCGAGGGGGTGGAGTACATTCTCCCGGGGAACGACGACGCCCTGCGCTCGGTCCGCCTCTTCACCTCTCGGGTGGCCGATGCGGTGGAGGAGGGCCAGACGGCGCGCAAGGATTCGGGCGCCGAGGACCTGGAGGCCGTCATGGCCTCGGGCGACGCCGTCGCCGCCGAGATCCTCGTCTCGGCCGGCGCCGGAAAGACCGGGGAGAAGACGGAGGAGAAGCCGGAAAAAGCCGAAGAGGCCGCGGAAACTCCAAAGGCCGAATGAGCCCGGAGATGCTTGCGTTATGGAAGTGACCGCTCAAATGGTGAAGGAGCTCCGCACCCGAACGGGCGCGGGGATCATGGACTGCAAAGAAGCCCTTCGGGAGGTGAGGGGCGATTTCGAGGAAGCCGTCCGCCACCTCCGGGAGAAGGGCCTCGCCAAAGCCGCGAACAAAGCGGGCCGGGTGGCGAGCGAGGGGCAGATCAGCGCCCTCGTCTCCGAGGACGGGCGGACGGGCGTTCTCGTCGAGGTGAACTGCGAGACCGACTTCGTCGCCCGCACCGATGACTTCCAGGAGCTTCTCGGCCGGGTGGCCGGCCACGTGGCGAAGGAGGGCCCCGACGGCATCGCGAGGGGCGCGGACGCAGGCCCCCTCCAGGAGACCATCTCCGAGGCCGTCTCCAAGCTGGGCGAGAACATTCTCATCGCCCGGGCCGAGCGCTACGCGCTTGAGGACGGGGAGACGGGCCGGATGGCCTCCTATATCCATCCCGGCGGGCGGATCGGCGTGTTCGTCGCGGTCAAGTGCGACAGCGAGGATGTCGCCCAAAGCCCCGCCCTGGGCGAGGTGGCGAAGGACCTGGCCTTGCACGTCGCGGCGAGCCGGCCCACCCACCTGCGGGCCGACCTCGTTCCCGAGGCCGTCCTCGACGCCGAGCGGGAGATCCTCCTGGCCCAGCAGAAGGACTCGGGCAAGCCCGAGAACATCCTGGCCAAGATCGTGGACGGAAGGATTCGAAAATATCTGCGCGAGATCTGCCTTCTCGATCAGCCCTACGTCAAGGATCCGGATCTGACGGTCGAGAAGATGCTATCGGAGCGGGGGAAGGAATTGGGCGAGGAGATTTCGGTGTCCCATTTCCTCAGGTTCCAACTGGGGGAGGGGAGCGAAGCGGGGGATGCCGGATAGGCGCGACCGCCCGGACCGCCCCGCCGATTTACCCTTTCCCGAGCCGATCAGGAGGCGCCATTGAGCGATGGCCTTCGCTTTCGCCGCATCCTCCTCAAACTCTCGGGCGAAGCCCTGGGGGGGGAGCGGAAGTACGGCATCGACCCTTCGGTGGTGGGCGGGATCGCGGAGCAGATCTCCGAGGTCCACGGCATGGGGGTCCAGATCGCGGTCGTCGTCGGCGGGGGGAACATCTTCCGCGGCGCCGAGGCGGCGGCCGACGGGATGGAGCGCACGAACGCCGACTACATGGGCATGCTGGCGACCGTGATCAACGCCCTCGCCCTCCAGCACGCCATCGAGAAGGCGGGCTCCAGCACCCGGGTGCTGAGCGCCATCCACATGGCTGAGCTGTGCGAGCCCTACATCCGCCGCCGGGCGGTGCGCCACCTCGAGAAGGACCGCGTGGTCATCTTCGCCGGCGGGACCGGCAACCCCTACTTCACGACGGACACGGCGGCCAGCCTTCGCGCGATCGAGATCGAGGCCGAGTGCATCTTCAAGGCCACCAACGTGGACGGCGTCTATTCGTCTGATCCCCTCGAGAACAACGACGCCGAGTTCATCGACGAGCTCACCTACATCGAGGTGCTGAACCGCCAGCTCGGCGTCATGGATTCCACCGCCGTGAGCCTGTGCATGGACAACAATCTCCCCATCGTCGTCTTCAACCTCCGAAAGCCGGGCAACATCCGGCGGGTGGTGTGCGGGGAGAAGGTGGGGACCCTCGTCGCGGCCGGCTAGGGCGGCGGGGCCCAGAAAGGGAGGGTGCGGGGGCGATGGATGACCTGATCGGCGAGCAGAAGAAGCGGATGACGGCCACGGTGGAGGCCTTCAAGTCCGAAGCCGCTCGCGTACGTACGGGCCGCGCCTCTCCCTCCCTCATCAGCCACGTCAAGGTCGACTACTACGGCACGGCGACCCCCCTGAACCAGCTGGCCAACCTGAGCGTCCCCGAGCCTCAGCTCCTCGTCGTCCAGCCCTACGACGCCAGCGCGCTCGGGGAGATCGAAAAGGCCATTCAGCGGGCCGAGCTGGGCCTGAATCCCTCGAACGACGGGAAGATCGTGCGCGTGCCCGTGCCGCCGCTGACCGAGGAGCGCCGCAAGGAGATGGTCAAGCAGGTCAAGAAGATGGCCGAGGAGCACAAGGTCGCCATCCGGAACATCCGGCGCGACGGCAACGACGGCCTCAAGGGCCGCGAGAAGGAAAAGAAGATCAGCGAGGACGAGATGCGAAAGGGGCAGGCCGAGATACAGAAGATCACCGACAGCTTCGTCTCCCAGCTCGACAAGCTTCTCGCCGCGAAGGAAAAGGAAATCCTCGAGGTCTAGTCCCCCCGGAAGGACGGTCATGGATCCCCCGATCGACTCCCGCATCGACCGCTCCCGGTTGCCGCGCCACGTGGGGATCATCATGGACGGAAACGGCCGGTGGGCGCGGAAGCGGATGCTCCCGCGGATCGCGGGCCACCGCGAAGGGGTCAAGGCGGTCGACCGCATCGTCTCCCACGCCCGCCGGATGGGAATCCGGGCCCTCACCCTCTACAGCTTTTCCCTGGAGAACTGGAGCCGCCCGCGCGAGGAGGTGGACGCCCTCATGGACATCCTCGCCGAGTTCCTCGAGCGCGAGCTTCGGCGCATGCTGCGCGAGGGGATCCGGTTCAACACCATCGGGCGGATCGAGGACCTCCCCCAATTCGCCCAGGACATCATCCGGCGCTCGATGGAGGAGACGGCCGATCGCACGGACATGGTCCTCACCCTCGCCCTGAGCTACAGCTCGCGCCGCGAGATCGCCGACGCCGCCCGCGCCCTCGCCCGCGAGGTGCGCGCCGGAAAGCTCGAGCCCGAGGACCTGGAGGAGGCCGACATCGCCCGCCACCTCTACACGGCCGACCTCCCCGAGCTCGACCTCCTCATCCGCACGAGCGGGGAGCTTCGCCTCTCGAACTACCTCCTCTGGCAAGCGGCCTACGCCGAGCTCTACTTCACCGACCTGTACTGGCCCGAATTCGGGGAGCGCGACCTCGAGGAGGCCGTCCTCACCTATCAGGCCCGGGTGCGGAAGTTCGGCCTCACCGAGGAGCAACTCACCGCCCGGGGAAGTTGAGCCCCTTGTGACCCGCTTCTTGAGCGCCCTCGCCATCGGGGCGCCCTTCCTCGTCGTGGTGTGGTTCGCCCCGCCCGCCGCCCTGCTCTTCCTCGTCTTCTTCATCGCCCTGCGCGCGGGCTGGGAGTGCCGCGGCCTGCTCTCCGCCGCCGGCTGGCCCGGCGCGCGCTGGGAGGGCGCCCTGGACGCGGCGGCCCTCGCCCTCGTCGTCGGGGCGGGCGGGGGCCTCGCCGAGCCCGCCCTCGCCCTCATCATCCTGCGCCTCCTCGTGCGCACGCTCTCGGCCGCCGCGCCGAGGGAGGGTCTGGCGGGGGCGGGCGTCTCCCTCCTCGGCGCGCTCTGGATCGGCGGGCCGGCCGGCCTCTTCGTCCTGATCATGGCGCTGCCGGGCGGGCGCGGGGCCGTCCTCTACCTCCTGGCCGTGGTCTGGGCGAACGACATCGCCGCCTATTACGTGGGCCGCGGGTTCGGGCGCCGCCGCCTCGCCCCCGCCCTCAGTCCGGAGAAAACGGTGGAGGGGGCGATCGGCGGGCTCGTGGGAGGAGTCGCGGCGGGCGCCCTGTGGGCCGCCGGGGGGGGGATTCCCGCCCTCGGCCCCCTCGCCGCCGGGGCGACCGCCCTCATCCTGGGCGTCCTCGCCCAGACGGGGGATCTGTTCGAGTCCCTCGTGAAGCGGGCGGCCGGGGCGAAGGACGCGGGCGCCCTCATCCCCGGCCACGGCGGCGTCCTCGACCGAATCGACGGATTGCTCCTCGCCGCTCCCCCGTTCTACTATTTCCTCCAGCGAATCCTCGCCCCTTAGTTCTCTCCGAAGGAAGGCGCCGATGCCCAGGCGGATTGCCATTTTGGGTTCCACCGGAAGCATCGGGGAGAACACCCTCCGCGTCATCGCCGACAACCCCGAGCGCTTCACCGTCGCCGCCCTGGCGGCCGGGCGGAACTGGGAGCGCCTGGCCGAGCAGGCGCGCACGTTCGCTCCCCCCCTCGTCTCGGTGGCCGGGGCGGAGGACGCCGAGCGCCTTCGCGGGCTCCTCCCCCCGGGGACGGCCGTCCTGAGCGGGGAGGAGGGCCTGCGCGAGGCGGCGGCCGGCCAGGGGGCGGAGATTGTCGTCTCGGCCCTGGTCGGCGCGGCCGGGCTGGCCCCCACCCTGGCGGCCATCGAGGCGGGCGCCTCGGTGGCGCTGGCGAACAAGGAAGTCCTCGTCATGGCGGGGGAGCTGGTCACGGCCCGCGCCGCCGCCCGGGGCGCCGCCATCCTCCCCATCGACAGCGAGCACGCCGGGGTGGCCCAGGCCCTCTCCGGGCGCCCCCGCGAGGAGGTGGCCCGCATCGTCCTGACGGCCTCGGGGGGGCCCTTCCGGACGCGCACCCTCGAGGAGATGCGCGGCGTCACCCCCGAGGAGGCCCTCCGCCACCCGAACTGGAAGATGGGGCCCAAGATCACCGTCGACTCGGCGAGCATGATGAACAAGGGTCTCGAGATCATCGAGGCGCGCTGGCTCTTCGGCCTCGAGCCCGAGCGGGTGGACGTCCTCGTCCACCCCCAGAGCATCGTCCACGCCATGGTCGAGTTCATCGACGGAACCGTGCTCGCCCAGATGAGCGTCCCCGACATGCGCCTTCCCATCGCCCAGGCCCTCAGCCACCCGGAGCGCATCCCCAGCCGGGCGCCGCGCCTGGATCTGGCCCAGATCGGAAACCTCACCTTCGAGGAGCCCGACCTGGAGCGCTTCGCCTGCCTGGCCCACGCCAAGGCGGCCCTGCGCGAGGGGGGGACGGCGCCGGCCGTCCTCAACGCGGCGAACGAGGTGGCCGTCGCGGCGTTCCTCGCCAACGGCGTCGGTTTCCTGGACATCCCGGACGTGGTGGGCGCCGCCCTCGATGGGTGCGCCACGGGCAGCGCCCTTGAAA
>JAZGDQ010000403.1:0-7145 GCA_036477985.1 bacterium | reverse complement strand
CCGAGGGGGACATGGAGGCATGGCACCGCGAGTGGTTCAACCTCGCCGAGGCGGTCGGGGGGTTCGGCGGCGCCGCGCTCGAGCAGGGTCACCGGATGACCGCCCGCGCCGCCTTCCTCCGCTCCTTCAACTACTACCGCACTTCGGAGTTCTTCCTCCTCGGGGACGACCGGAAAATCCCCACCTACAAAAAATGCATCGGGCAGTTCGAGAAGGCCGCCGCCCTCTTCGACCCCCCCCTCGAGCGGGTCGAGGTTCCCTACGAGGGGACCAGCCTCCCCGGGTGGTTCATCCGGGCCGGGGAGGGGAAGGGCCCCGCCTGCATCCTCCTCGGCGGGGCGGACACGCTCGGGGAGGAGCTCTACTTCCTCGGCTCCCGGGAGCTCATCGATCGCGGGATGCACGTCCTCCTCATCGACGGTCCGGGCCAGGGGGCCTCCCTCCGCCTCCGGAGCATCTTCAGCCGGCCCGACTACGAGGTCCCCATCGGGGCGATGCTGGATCACCTCCAGGGCCGCCCCGAGGTGGACCCGGACAGGATCGGGCTCGTGGGCCGGAGCGCCGGCGGGTATTACGGGCCGCGCGCGGCCGCCTTCGACCGGCGGATCAAGGCGCTCGTGCTCTGGGGGGCCAACTACGACTGGACGGAGGACGTCTACGACTTCTACCCGGCCATCCAGCGGCAGATCCAATACCTCATGGGCGCCAAGGACGACGCCGAGTGCCGGGAGATTTTGAAGCCCTTCACCCTGGAAGGCGTGCTCAAGGACGTGCGCTGCCCGGTCCTCGTCAGCCACGGCGCCGAGGACCGCATCGTCCGGCCCGAGTCGGCCGCGCGCACCTTCGAGGAGCTCACGGTCGAGGACAAGACGCTCAAGATGTGGACGCCCGAGACCCTGGGCGAGAACCACTGCCAGACGGACAACATGCTCAACGCCGTGCGCTTCATGTTCGACTGGCTGGCGGACCGCGTATAGAGCGGGGAATTTTCGTTTCCCCCGTGGATATTTCGCGCCGGCGGCTCCCCTCGTCTCAAATTCAATGCGCGCCTGCGGGCGCCCATTCGCGCAAACAAAGGGCGAAATTCCGCCCCCGCCCTGCCCTCCTGGTCATGCCGAAGCGGCCCCCCAACCCTCCGCGCCGCCTCGGGCCGAACGATTGCCGGATTTTTTCCGAATCATGATAGTTTTTTGCTACCATTCCCCCATCCAAGGGAAATTCGGGGAACACCGGCCGGGGTTGCCGGGTCCGTTGTCTGGAGCGGGGAGGAGAGGCGATGAATCCCGAGGTTCAAGCCGCAAAGATGATCATCGAGCGCGACGTGGAGGTCCCGATGGACGACGGTCTCGTCCTGCGGGCGGACATTTACCGGCCCACGACGGAGACGCCCGTCCCCGTGGTGATGACCCTGGGCCCCTACGGCAAAGGCGTCCGCTACCAGGACGGCTACGCGCCGCAGTGGCAATGGCTGATCGGAGAATACCCGGACATTCTCGAGGGCTCCACCCGGAGCTACCTGGCCTGGGAGACGGTGGACCCGGAGATATGGACGCCGTGGGGCTACGCGGTCGTCCGCGTGGATTCGCGCGGCGCCGGGCGCTCGCCGGGATTCCTCGACATCTTCTCCCCGCGCGAGACCCAGGACTTCTACCACGCGATCGAGTGGGCCGGGACCCAGCCGTGGAGCAACGGCAAGGTCGGCCTGTGCGGCATATCCTATTACGCCATCAACCAGTGGCACGTGGCCGCCCTCCAGCCGCCCCATCTCGCCGCCATCATCCCCTGGGAGGGCGGGGCGGATTTTTACCGCGAATGGGCCCGCCACGGCGGAATCCTGAGCAACGCGTTTCTGGAGGCGTGGTACCCCCGCCAGGTGGGCTCGGTTCAGCACGGCGCCCCGAACGGGGTCATGGACCCCTGGCTCAACGAGCTCTCGACGGGCCCCGAGGCGCTCTCCGAGGAGGAGCTCGCGGCGAACCGGGCCGATCACCTGGCGGACCTCAAGGCGCATCCCCTGGACGATGAGTACTACAAGGGCCGCTCGGCCGACTGGTCGAAGGTGACCGTCCCCTTGCTGAGCCCCGCGAACTGGGCGGGCTTCGGTCTGCATCCGCGCGGAAACTTCGAGGGCTTCACCGACGCGGCGTCCACCCAGAAATGGCTGGAGGCGCATCCCGGCCGCGACGAGGAGTGGTTTTACCTGCCCTACGGGATGGACCTGCAGAAGCGCTTCCTGGATCACTTCCTCAAGGGCGAGGACAACGGCTGGGACCGCGAGCCCCGGGTGCGGCTCAACATCCGCCGGCCCTTCAGCGACGAATTCGTCCTGCGCAAGGAGAACGAATGGCCGCTGGCCCGGACCGAGTGGACCCGGATCCACCTGGACGCGGAGGAGCCGGCGCTGAGCTGGGACGCACCGGCCGAGGGCGGCGCGATCCCCATCGAGGCGATGGGCGAAGCGGTCACCCTTTTGTCGCCGCCGCTGGAGGCCGAAACCGAGATCACCGGCCCGCTCGCCGCCAAGCTGTTCGTCTCCTCATCCACCGCCGACGCCGATCTCTTCGTCACCTTCCGCGCCTTCTCGCCCGAGGGTGAGGAGGTCGACTTTCAGGGCACGATCGATCCGCGCACCCCGCTGGCGCAGGGCTGGCTGCGCGCCTCCCACCGCAAGCTCGACCCGGAGCGGTCGCGGCCCTACAAGCCCTATCACACGCACGATGAGGCGCAGCCCCTCGAGCCGGGGACGGTGTACGAGCTCGACGTCGAGGTCTGGGCCACCTGCATCGTGCTGCCCGCCGGCTACCGGCTCGCGTTGACGATCGGCGGGCGCGACTTCGAGCGGCCGCCCTCTGAGGATTCGAACGAAGTGTGGACCTCCCGGGGCTCGGGCCCCTGGCTTCACACCGACCCCGGCGACCGTCCCGCGGGGGTGTTCGACGGCACGACGACCATCCACACGGGCGCACAGACGGCGTCGTATCTGCTTCTGCCCGTCGTGCCGCCGGCCGCGTCCTAGGTTAGCGCCGGATTCGGGTTTTCGAGGATTGCGGGGAGGATCGATCCGCCCCGAGGGGAGCCCTTCGCAGGACAAAGAGGTGAACCATGGTGCGCGTTTGCGATTGTTTTCCCCGGCTGAAAGAAAACGTGGCCGGCCGGGAAGCGAGGTACACGGACAACCCCGAGGCGGCGGCGCCCGACGGGCCGCACGCCGCCCTTACGGTGAAGGTGACGAGCGTGGGGGACCTCGATGAGCTGGTCCACTGCGAGCGCAGCGGCCACAAGTTCGTCATCAGCGAGCCGGTCTACGTGGGCGGGCGGAACATCGCCCCCTGGCCCCTGGAATACCTCCTGGGAGGGGCCGTCGGGTGCTTCGCCGCCGTATTCGCCTTCTACGCCGCCAAGCTGGGGGTCGACTACGAATCCTTCGAGGCCACCGTCCGGACGAATCTCGACCTGAGGGGGCACATGATCCCGGACTCGCCCCCGAGCGGGTTCCAGGGGATCGAGCTCGACCTGCGGGTGGTGAGCGATGCGCCCGAGGAGCGGCTCAAGGAGGTGGAGCGGCTCGCCCTGAAGGGATGCCCCGGCATCGACACGCTCCGCCGCCCCATGCCCGTCGAGAGCAAGCTCACGGTCGAAACGCCGGCGGCGGCCTAGCCCGGCCCGCCCCTCAGGGTTTTTCGCAGATCACGTTCAGGAGGGCCTGGCGCCCGTCCTCGCGCACCGAGCGGAGGGCGCGCTCGAGCGCGGGCCCGACATCTCCGGGATCCTCCACCCGCTCGCCGTACCCCCCGCTCGCCTCGCAGATCTTCTCGAAGGCGGGAGAGGGCTCGAGCGAGGTGAAGGCGAAATCGTCCTGCCCCGCCGCCCAGCCGTCGGGATGGAGGCCCCGGGCGCTCCGCTTGACCGACCCCCAGGTGCCGTTGTTGAAGACGATGAAGAGGACGGGCAGGTTGTGCGCGTTCGAGGTCCAGTGCGCGGCGACGGGGTTCCCGAAGATGTAAGCGCCGTCCCCCACCGTGACGGCCACGGTCCGCTCGGGCGCGGCCAGCTTCGCGCCCAAACCCGCCCCGAGGCCCCAGCCGAGGCCGGCGGCGGGGGGATGATCGAAAAACGTCCCCGGCTGGGTGCGCTCCACCTGCTGGGGGACGAGATCGTATTCGTTGACGATGATGGCGCTCTCCCCCACCGCCTCCCCGATGCAGTGCGAAAGCCAGGCGTAGTCGATCGGGTTGGCGCGGGAGGCGTTCACAGCGGCCGAGCGCTGCTCCTCGCGCCGGTCTTTGTGGGCCGCGGCCAGGTCCTTTCGCTTCTCGGCCAGAGCGTCCTCCCTCCCCGCGAGACGGGGCGCGAGCGCCTCGCGCAGCGCCGCGAGCCCGACGGCCGGATCGGTCTCGATCGCCAGATCGATGGGGAAACTGCGAATCGGATAGCGCTTGTAGTAGGGATCGCCGCCGAGGTGGATGAACTTGGTCTCCCGGCGGGGCTGGACGAGCGAGGGAATCCAGGGAACGTCCGATTCGAGGATGAGAATCACGTCCGCCTTATCGAACTCCCCGGCGATGTCGAACCCCTGATGGAGGGGATGGTTCGTGGGGAAGTTCATGTAGGCGCGGTAGGGCGGCTCGATGACCGGGAACGCGCCCGCCTCGGCCAGCGCGACGAGCTCGCCCACCGAGGCGGTCTGGCGCCCCATCTCCGCCACGAGGATGACCGGATGCGCGGCGTTCGCGAGCATCTCGGCCGCCCGGTCGACGGCGTCCAGGTCGGGGTAGGCGCGCGGAGAGGGGGCGATGCGCGAGGGCGAGTCGTAGCTGAACTCCTTCTGGGGAGCGGCCAGCACCTCGCGGGGCAGGACGAGAGAGACCGGGCCCTTCGGATTCGCCGAGGCGATGCTGAGGGCGCGGTCCACCACGGTCTCCAGCTGCTCGAAGTTGCGAAGCTCGTAATCCCACTTCACGAACTCGCGGGTCATCCCCCCCTGGTCGAAGGACTCCTGCGCCCAGTGGATGAAGATGCTCCGGCTCCCGCGCACGCCCGACTCGGTGATCGGGGTGCGCCCGGCCGAGAAGAGCATGGGGATCTTCGAGCGCATGGCGTTGATGATGCCGGTGAGCGAGTTGGCCGTCCCCACCGTGACGTGGACCATCACCAGCTGCGGGCGGCCCGTCACCATGGTATAGCCGTGGGCCATGCTCATCGCCGCCATCTCGTGGGGGACGAGGAGGGGCTTGGGCGCCGGGCGCCCCTCGGCCTTGAGCTTGGCGAGCCCTTCGATGATCGAGGCGAAGTCCGTCCCGCCGTTTCCGAAGAAGTAGTCGATTCCCCTGTCGCCGAGCAGGGCCAGATAGGCTTCGGCCGTCGTGTCCACGGTGATTTTCTTCTGCGTCACGGAAACCTCCTTCGAAATTGAATGGGATGTGTCCGAACCGATTCGGCCGATCCTTCCGCTTTCCGATGCTCCAAGACACCGAATCATCTCACGGGGGGCCGGCCCGCGGCCACCTGGCGCCTCCTCCCGTGCTCTACCCGTCCGGGGGAAAAAGGGAAACCCGGTCGCTCTTGGGCGCGAGGCGGGCGCCGAAGGGCGCGCACAAGCGCTCCATCATCTGGACGATCTCGCGCCCCTCACCCCGGTGGAGGGACAAGAGGGCGGGCGGCTCCTTCACCCCGCACCGGCACGGGACGATATAGGGATCGACCACCCCCCGCTTCGTCAGCGTGCCGCCGAAGAGGAAGGTCTGGCGGGTGGCGGAGGTGAAGAAGGGCTCCGCCTTGTCGAAGATGAGGTTCCCCGTGCAATGGACGATGGGCCTGCCGCGGTGAAACTCCACCGCCGAGAGGACGTGCTGGTGGCCGCCGAAGACGGCGTGCGCCCCGGCGTCGATGGCGGCGCGGCCGATCTCGCGCTGAAAGTCGTGCACCCCGTGGATCATGCTCGTCCCCCAGTGCTGGTAGACGAGGACGACGTCGGCGCGGCGCGCGAGGGCGCGGATGTCGCGCCGCATGCGGCGCAGATCCTCCGGGACGGCCGAGGTGAGCACCTGGGGCGCCGTCCCGGGATATTCGTCGTGGCTGAGCTGCTGCCGGTAGGCCGTCTTGACGCGGAGCGGGTTGACGCCCGGGCTGCGGGGCCCGGCCGCGAAGCCCTGGGGGAGGGTGGTGGAGTAGGCGAGGAGGCCGACGCGCAGGCCGCCCCGCTCGAGGATGACGGGCCTCCTGGCCTCCCGCAGGCTCCGCCCCGCCCCCGCGGCCGGGAGGGAATTCGCCTCGAGCACGCCGAGGGTCTCGAAGAAGGCCTCCTCCCCGTAGTCCATGATGTGGTTGTTGGCGATCGACAGGGCGTCGAGCCCGGCCTCGGTGAGGCCCTCCGCCATCTCGGGCGCGCCGCGGTGGAAAAACCCCTTCCCCGCCACGAGGCGGCCGCTGCGCGAAAGGGTGTGCTCCAGGTTGAGGAAGGAATAGCCGGCATCCCGAAAAAGGGGGGCCAGGCGCCCGAACAGCCCCTTCCCCTTCTCCCGATCCGGGGCGACATCCCCCCCCGTCAGAAACGTGCAAGACGCCGATGACGCGCGGACCATCCTCTTTCCCCTCTCTCTCCGAATCCCGCCGCGGCCTCCCGGGCCTTCCCCTAGGCGGCCTGCTCCCGCTTCACCTCGTCGTAGAGCCGCTCGAGCCCCTGGCGGAAGGTGTCCTTGCGCTGGGCCAGCCAGTATTCCCCCGCCGGCTCCTCGAGCCAGAAGAACTTCTCCATCGACTCCTCCGCCGCCGCCTCCTCCCGGCTTCGGCCGGAGCGCACCAGCCCGGCCATGGCCCCGCGAATCTCGGTGAGATAGGCCTTGAGGCGTCCCACGCCGTCCATGCCGCAAATCTCCCCGTGGCCGGGCACGACGGTCTCCACCGGCAGGCCCTCGATCCATTCGAGGGCCTCGATCCACCGGCCCGCGTCGGCCTCCCGCATGCCCGGGCAGGGGCCGTTCATCACCACGTCGCCCGAGAAGAGAACCCCCTCCTCCGGGACGTGCACGACGCTGCAGGCCGGGGTGTGCCCCCCCAGGCGGCGGATCTCGAAGGTGAGCGGGGGGAGGTGGAGGACGAGGGTTTCATCGAAGCACATTTGGGGGGGGGGGACGATCGCCGCTTCT
>JAZGDQ010000402.1:0-2072 GCA_036477985.1 bacterium | reverse complement strand
GAGCGCGCCTACCGCGACATCCAGGAAATCGAAATGGACCGGGAGATGGAAAAACTCTCGGAGGAGGACTACGCCGAGATGATCGCCCGCGCGAGGGCGGGGGCGCTCGATGTGCTGGGGCGCCTCGAGGCGCGCGGGGTGAGAGAGGGGATGGCCCCCGCTAATCTGGACGGGCGGGAGGCGGCAAGGGCCGCCGCGGGCGCTCGTTCGGCCGCGGGCGCTCGTCTGGCCGCGGGCGCTCGTTCGATCCCTGCAGAGCCCGCCCGCTCCTCCATCGACGAGCGGCTTGAGGCGGAAATCCTGGCCTACCGCGAAGTTCCGCCCTCCGGGGAGGAATCGCCTGGGGATGATCCCTCCCGGGACGAGTCCGGGCCGAATTTCTGTCCCGCCTGCGGCCAGCCGGTCGATGGCGGCGATAATTTTTGCGCCTCCTGCGGGAAAAAGATCGGATGAGGAGGAGAATTTGTTTGCCGCTCCTCTGGGCCTTTTTCTGGGCTTACCCGGGCGCCCTGGGCGCAGCCCCCCGGGCCCAGGCTCCCGGAGCTCCGCAGGCCCAGGCCGCCCAGGCCCCGCGGGCCCCTCAGGTTAAGACCTCTCCGAAGCTGGCGCTCACCCGGAACGTGATGATCATCCAGCTCAAGAAGGGGTTTTATGAAATCCGGGAAGGTTTCGTATTCGAAAACCGCGGGAGCGAGCCCATCGTTTCCCGGGGCGGCGCGCCCACCCTCCGGTTCATCCTTCCGAAGAGCAGCAATATCCGCGATCCGGCCGCCGAGCTGACCGCTCCCGTCCAGGGCCTCGATCCGAAGTACCTGCGCTTTCAGGGGGCCGAGATTTTTTCGACCGAGCCCATCCCGCCGGGCGTCAAGCAGGTTTTCCTGTTCTACCGCCTGGCGGATGAGTTCGGCGGGATCATGGTGGAGCGCCCGACCGTCTACGGATCGTCCAGCTTCGCCGTTCTGCCGGAAAAAGATCGGGTGCAGATGGGTCAGATGGAGGGCGGTACTTTGGTGCGGGGGGAGCCGGCGAAATTCCAGGACAGCGAGTACGAAACTTTTTTCGGGCCCACCCGTCCGGGGGCTTCAGTACGCTTTATGCTGAAGGCGCCGGACTCGGGAGGGGGCGTTTTCTACTTTTCCGCCCTCGCGGGAGCGGTCCTCATCCTGGGGGTTGTATTCACATTCTGGATCCGGGGAAGGCGCAGGGGGGCGCTCGCCCTCCAGGGCGAGCGCGAGGAGATCCTCCGCGCCATCGCCTCGCTCGACGATCGCCTGGCCGGGGGCGGAATCTCGCCCGATGAGCACGGAGCGCAGCGCGGCCCGCGGTTCGAGCGCCTCAGGGAGCTTTCCCGGTAGATGCCGCAAATTATTCTGGAGGCCTCCGGCGTATCGCGGAGGTTCGGCTGGAGGTGGGCGCTGCGGGGCGTCGATCTCGCAATCGAGCGTGGCCGCCGGGTGGCCGTTCTCGGAGCGAACGGATCGGGCAAGACCACCCTCCTGAAAACGCTCGCAGGGCTCCTCCGCCCCAACGAGGGCGAAGTGCGCCTGGGCGGAGAGCCGATGACGACGGCCGCCCGGGGGCGGATCGGTCTTCTCGGCCACGAGCCGTTTCTCTATCCGGCCCTCACGCTCCGGGAAAATTTGGAATTTTTCGCCAAACTCTTTCGCCTCCCTCCGGGGGCCGCCCGGGAGCGAATCGGGCGGGTGTGCGGCGCCCTGGATCTCACCGATCGGCTCGATGAGCCGATCCGGGCGCTGAGCCAGGGGCTCTGCCAGCGGGCCGCCCTGGCGCGGGCGATGCTCCATGAGCCGGAGGTGTATTTGCTGGATGAGCCCTTCTCGGGACTCGACCCCGGCGCGGCGGAGAGCCTGGAGGGGTTGTTGCGCAACCTTCCGGACGGCGGCGGGAGGAGCGTGGTCCTCACGACCCACGACATCGGGCGTGCGCTGGACCTGACGGACGAGGTGGCGGTCCTCGCCCGGGGCGAGGTGGTATTCCGGGCCGCTTCGGCCGAGACGACGCCGGAGCAGGTAGCGGAAGCCCTCGGAGGGGCGGGGAGATGAGGGATTTCT
>JAZGDQ010000401.1:0-6842 GCA_036477985.1 bacterium | reverse complement strand
AGGGGGGCGGCCGAAAGCCGGCGCGCTGTGGGGTCTGAAACGATTGTATGGCCCTCCCGGCGCTTCCGCCAGCGCCCCGCCTCCCCGGCCCGGAGCCCCGAAAATCCGTCCATTCCCCGGGCTTTTGCGCCGCCTCCCCGGCCCCGGGGGAGGCTCCTTGAAGTTCCGCCCCCGTTCGGCCATTATCCTGCCGCCCCGGACCGCCGGGCCGCTGCCTCATCATTGGGAACGCCATGCCCTCAATCCTCCGCGACGACCTCCGCAACTTCGCCATCATCGCCCACGTGGACCACGGGAAGACCACCCTGGTGGATGCCATGCTCTGGCAGAGCGGCATCTTCCGCGAGAACCAGGAGGTGGCCACGCGCGTGCTCGACTCGATGGACCTCGAGCGGGAGAAGGGCATCACCATCATGGCGAAGAACTGCGCCATCGATTACCGCGGCGTGCACTTCAACATCGTCGACACCCCGGGCCACGCAGACTTCGGCGGGGAGGTCGAGCGCGTCCTCTCGATGGTGGACGGCGTCATGCTCCTGGTGGACGCCTCGGAGGGCCCCCTTCCCCAGACCCGCTACGTGGTAAGCAAGGCGCTGGAGCGCTCCCTCCCCTTCGTGACGGTCATCAACAAAATCGACCGGAGCGACGCCCGGCCCGAGGAGGTCCTCGACGAGGTCTACGACCTCTTCATCGACCTCGACGCCAGCGAGGATCAGCTCGAATTCCCCGTCCTCTACGCCGTCGCCAAGGAGGGGCGAGCGGGCAAGACGCCCGGCGATCTGCAGCCGAGCCTCGCGCCCCTCTTCGACACCCTCATCGAGGCCATCCCCCCGCCCGCCTTCGAGGAGGACGCGCCTCTCCAGATGCTCATCTCCCGGCTCGAGTACGACAACTACGTCGGGCGCCTCGCCATCGGCCGGATCTGGAACGGGAGCCTGCGCCCGAAGACGCCCGCCGTCCTGCTCGGCCGGGACGGCAAGGCCCTCAAAGGGGAGGTGACCTCCCTGTTCGGCTACGAGGGAATCCAGCGCTTGCCCATCTCCGAGGCGCGGGGCGGGGACATCGTCGCCGTGACGGGCTTCGATGAGGTCGAGATCGGGGAGACCCTGGCCGACCCCGAGGACCCCCGGGCGCTTCCCCCCCTGGTGGTGGACGAGCCGACCATCGCCATGACCTTCCGGATAAACGACACCCCCCTCGCGGGCCGCAGCGGGAAGTTCCTCACCTCGCGCCAACTGCGCGACCGCCTCCTCCGGGAGGAGCGGAACAACGTGGCCATCCGCGTCGAGGAGAGCGGCGCCTCCGACTCGCTGCGCGTCTCGGGCCGGGGCCCGCTCCAGCTCGCCGTCCTCATCGAGCAGCTCCGCCGCGAGGGCTACGAGATGACGGTGGGCCGGCCCGAGGTCATCCTCCGGAAGGAGGACGGCAAGACCCTCGAGCCGATGGAGAACGTGGTGGTGGACGTGCCCGAGGAGTTCATCGGGACCGTCACCCAAAAATTGGGGAGCCGGAAGGGAAAGATGGGCAAGATGGTGAACCACGGAAGGGGACGGGCGCGCCTGGAGTTCCACATCCCGAGCCGGGGGCTCATCGGCTACCGCAGCGAATTCCTCACCGACACCCGGGGAGCCGGCATCTTCACCCACATCTTCGCCGGCTGGGGCGCCTGGATGGGGGAGATTCCGGGGAGGGCCACGGGCGCCCTCGTCGCCGACCGGGCGGGGAAGGCCACCTCCTTCGCCGTCGAAAACCTCCAGGAGCGCGGCATCCTCTTCACCGGCCCCGCCGAGGAGGTTTATGAGGGGATGATCGTCGGGGAGAACAGCCGGGATAAGGACATGTTCGTCAACATCACGAAGGAGAAGAAGCTGACGAACATGCGGGCGGCCCACGCCGACATCTCCGCCCACCTCATCCCGCCCAAGCGCTTCAGCCTCGAGCAGGCGCTGGAGTTTCTCCGCGAGGGGGAGTGCCTCGAGGTCACCCCCGAGGCCTTCCGAAACCGGAGGGTGGACCTCAAGGCCCGCAAGCACGCCTGAGGCCCGGGAGCCGGGGCTAGGCCGTCCGGTCCTTCCCCTCGTACACCTCGATGACGCGGGCGGCGTCGTCCTTCCCCCATCCGGCGGCCTCGGCGCGCTGGAACATCTTCCGGCCGGCCTTCACGATCTGCAGATCGATTCCGTTCTCCTTGCCCAGCTCGATGGCCATTCCCATATCCTTGACGAAAATCTCGACCGCGCCGCGGGGCTCGAAATTCCGGGCGAACAGCCGGGGAGCGGCCTGCTCGAGCATGGCGCCCTTCACCGACCCCTCCCGCAGGCACTTCATCATCGTCTCCTCGGAAAGCCCGGCCCGCTCTCCGGTCAGGACGACCTCGGCGAGCAGCGCCATCGAGGCGTTCACGAAGAGGTTCGTCACGATCTTCATGGTGGCGCCGGTCCCGTTGGGCCCGGTGTGGACGACGCTCACGGCCAGCTTATCGAGAATCGGGCGCACCCGCTCGAAGACCTCCTTCTTCCCTCCCACCATGAAGGTGATCGTCCGCGCGTCCACCTTGGGGTGGGAGCCCGAGATCGGCGCGTCGAGCGCCTCGATTCCGTGGCCGGCGAGCTTCTCCGCCAGGCCGGCCTGCCAGCTGGGGTGCATGGTGCTCATCTCGACCAGGATGAGGTCCTTCTTCCCGGCCGAGACGATGCCGTTGGGCCCCAGGGTGTTCTCCTCGATGTGCTCGGGCTTGAGGAGGATGGAGAATACGATGGAGGAGACCTCGGCCACCTCCCGCGCGGAGTCGGCAAAGCGGCCGCCCGCCTCCTCCAGCATCCTCCCCCGCTCCGGATCGATATCGTAGCCCGTCACCTCGTGCCCGTCGGCCATCATCGCCCGGGAGAGCGCGAGCCCCATTTTTCCGAGTCCGATCATTCCCAATTGCTCGCCCATGCCGAGATTTCCCCTTCTCCTGGTTCGGGTTTTTGGATGGCCCTTCGGCCCCGGACAACGGTCCGGGGGAGTTGCCTCCCAGGATCAACCTCCTTGGTCCAGCACCTCGTACACCTCGGGGTTGACCACGGTCGAGGGCCGGCGGCCCTGGAAGAAGTCCAGGATGCACTGCGTCGAATGGTTGAGGGCGTTGCGGATGGCGTCCTCCCCCCGGCCGCCCAGGTGGGGGGTGAGGACCGCGTTGTCGAGAGAGAAGATGGGATGGCTGTAGTCGGGCGGCTCCTCGGGGAAGACGTCGATCCCCGCCCCGCGAATGGATCCCTCCGCGAGCGCCTCGGCCACGGCGTCCAGGTCGAACACGGGCCCGCGCGAGGTGTTGAACACGAAGACCTCCGGCTTCATCAGCTTCAAGAGTTCGCCGCCGATGATGTGGGTGGTCTCGGGCGTGAGGGGAACGTGGCAGGTCAGGTAGTCCGACCGGCGGGCCAGCTCCTCCAGGGAGACGAAGGTCACGCCGATCTCGGCCGCGGCGCGCTCGTCGCGCACGATGTCGTTGGCGATGATCTCCATCTCGAAGGCGGCGGCCCGCTTGGCCACCTGCTTGCCGATGGCGCCGAACCCGAGAATCCCGAGCGTCTTTCCGTTGAGCGGGGGGAGGCTGGGCTGGATCTCCCGCCACTTGCCGTTGCGGATGTTCCGGTCCAGCCAGCTGATGCGCCGGCAGGCGGCGAGCATGAGGCCGAAGAGGTGCTCCGCCACCGAGGCGGAGTTCTGACCGGCGGCGTTGGACACCACGATCCCCCTCGCCGTGGCGGCGGGAATGTCGATGTTGTTCACGCCCACCCCGGCGCGGGAGATGATCTGAACGGTGGGAGCGCTCTCGAGCACCCGGGCGGTGTAGGGCTCGGCGCCCGCGATGAGGGCGGTCGCGCCGGAGATGGCCTCGATCACCTCCTCCTCGGGCATGTAGCCCCGGCATTCGTCCAGGCGGACCTCGAGACCCTCGTCCAGGAGGGGCTGGAAGAACTTCATGGGATCCTCGTAATTCAAGATGAACGGGGTTCCCACCCAGACCACGCCTTTCGCCATCAAGCCGCTCCTCCTGTACTCGAATCCGAAACCGTTCCCGAATTTTGCCGGAGTCCGGCGGACTTCCGCCCGGCCTAGCGCCTCACGCCACGGGCAGGCCGGTGATGCTGGAGCTCATCTTGATCCGGAAGATGTGGTTGTTCCCCGCCCCGTGGAGAAAGGAGATCACGTCCCGCAAATACTTCTCCACCGGACACTCCCGCATGTAGCCCATGCCGCCGTGGATCTCGAGCGCCAGGCGGCAGACCTCGTAGGCGGCCTCCGAGCAAAACACCTTGGTGAGCCAGCCGAACTTCGGGTCGTACTCCTCGGCGTAATCCACGCTCCAGGAGGCGCGCCAAAGAACCGACCGCGCCGCCTCCAGCCGGGTGAACATCTCTCCGATCATCTGGGCGACGGCCTGATGCTGGCCGATGGGCTTGCCTCCCTGGACCCGCTCCCGCGCGTATTTCACGGCCTCCTCGTAGGCGGCGCGGCCCGTCCCCAAAACGGTGGCGCCGTAGCCTCCCCTTCCCCGGCCGATGCGGGAGGTGCGGAGGGCCTCGGCCTCGTTCTCCTCCCCCAGGCGGTTGGCGACGGGCACCTCCGCGTCCTCGAAGACGAGGGTCGCGTTGCTGAGAAGGCGCCGGCCCATTTTGTCGTGCAGGCGGCTCACGCTGAGGCCCGGCGTGTCGGACGGGACGAGAAAGGGGGTCATCCCCTTGAGGCCGCCCTTCGTCTTGTCGGTCCGCGCATAGGTGATGTAGAGCTTGGCCGTTCCGCCGTTGCTGATGTACTGCTTCGTCCCGTTCAGCCGGTAGGTGTCGCCGTTCCGCTCCGCGCGCATCTGCACCCCCGCGCCGGGCGCGGCGTAGGGAAGGACGTGGTCGGTGCCGGCGTCGGGCTCGGTCATGGCCGTCGCCAGGAAGAAGCGAGGATCGCGGATCATGGCCGGAATGAAGCGCTCCCGCTGCTCCTCGTTCGTCCAGTGCTCGACGATGGGGCTGAACTTCCAGGTCTGATCGAAGGTGGCGGCCACGCCGAGGTCGCCGGCGCCCAGCTCCTCCCCCACGATGGAGAGGGTGAGCATGTCCGCGCCGCCGCCGCCCAGGGCCTCCGAGATGGCGAGGGTGCGCAGGCCGAGGTTCGACCCCTCGTCGAGAACCTCCCAGGGGACGCAATCGCCCGGCTCCGGGCGGCGGTCGTATTCGGCCGCGATGGGGCGCACCTTCGTGGCGGCGTATTCGCGGGCGAGCGTCTGGAGAGCCCGTTGCTCCTCGGTCAGATTAAAATCCATCTCGGTCTCCTTGTTTCCGCATTCCGATCACCCGGAAGGCCCGGGCCGCTCGGACGCCGGCCGCAAATCGCCGGACGTAAACGCAATGACCGCTTTCATGCGATATCCTTGCAGGGAAGCGGGATTTCGGGGCCGGCCCAGCGGAATTGCATGCCCCCATTATGCCCCACGGCGCCCGATCGGGCGAGCCCGCCAAGGCCGGGGACATTGGGGGGGGGGAAGTCCGGTGTTCGGGGAGCAGAGGTTTATATTTCGGGGACGATCGTCCGCCCCGTTGATCCTCATGGGGTTGAAGGCGGGCGGCGGCCTATTTTCGGCCGCGCTTGCGCGCCCTCTCCGTTTTCTTCTTCCCTCCCGCCAACGATTGGTAGAGGGAGATCACGCTCGCGGGGTCGTCCCCGGCGTGGCCCATGCGCACGGCCGCCTGGTAGAGCTGGGCGCGGAGCGCCGTGAGAAGAAGGGGCGCGCCGACCTCCCCCGCCGCCCGGAGCATGTGCTCGGCGTCCTTGACGCACATCTCGGTTGTGGCCTCGGGGTCCCCGAAATCGCCCTTCAGCATGCGCTCGCCCTTGTGGTCGATCTGCTTGGAGTAGGCCGAGCCCGAGGCCAGGACCTCGAGGAGCCGCGCGCCGTCGATTCCCCCCATCGTCCCGAAGGTGAGGCCCTCGGCGAGGGCGGTCCGGTTGAGCTCGCTCACCGTGTTCACCACGAGCTTGGTCAGCGCCCCCCGGCCGCTCGCGCCCATGTAGAACTGGCGGCGGGTGATCTTGCGGAGGATGGGCAGGACGCGGCGGTAGGCCCGCTCGTCGCCCCCCGCCATCAGGGTCCCCCCGCGCTCCCGGGTGATGGCCCGGTTGCCGCTGATGGGCGCGTCCAGGTAATGGGCGCCGATCTCCTTCAGGGCCGCCGCCATCCGCTGCGAGGTCGCGGGGAGGAGGGTGGAGAAGTCCACGGCCACCCGCCCGCGCCGAAGGCCCGAAAGCGCGCCGCCTTCCCCCAGCAGGGCCGCCTCCACGTCCGCGTCCCCGGGGACGGAGAGCATGAGGATGTCCGAGCGCGCGGCGGTCTCCTCGGCCGATCCGGCGCCCTCCCCGCCCAGGGCCTCCAGCTCGCGAATCCGCTTTCGGGCGATGTCGCAGCCCACGACGGGATGGCCCGCCGCCAGAAGGTTGGCCGCAATCGCCCCGCCCATCCTGCCCAGGCCGATGAAGCCGATGGTCTTGGCCATGGCGAACTCCCCCTTCCTCCGCGAAAACCGGTCCTACCTGATCTCTCTTCCGTGATGCCGCAAGATCATGAACCCGCGCCGTTCCTCCGGCGTGGCGGCGTGCATGTTCTCCCACTCCCTCTTGGGTACGAGCGACTCCAGGAACCGCACCAAAGCCCAAACTTCCTTTTCGGAAAGCGAATCCTCGTAGGAGGGCATCGGGGTTCCCTCGATGCCGGTGCCGATGATCCGGTGCAGGGCCTTCGGCGTGTTGCTCACCTTGAGGGGGCGGCGGGTCAGATCGGGCGGCGCGATGGGCGCGCCCCACTCGTC
>JAZGDQ010000400.1:0-5044 GCA_036477985.1 bacterium | reverse complement strand
GGGCCCGACGGCGCGCTTCGGATCTTCCCCGAGGAGAATCCCGGGCTGGACGGGTTTTTCGCCGTCGCCTGGCGGCGCGAGGAGGAAGACCGGTGATCCGCGGCCTGTTCAAGGGGCTGTTCCTTTTGGTCCTCCTTCTCATCGTGGGCGTGGCGAGCGGACTCGGCGCGCTCTACCTCTTCCGGGGGGGGGAGGGCGTCTTCCTGCCCCAGGTGGAGGGGCGGGACGTGGTCGAGGCGCTCGAGCTGCTCGGGGAGCGGGACATCCCCCTCCAGGTGACGGGCCGGGTGTTCAGCGACAAGGTTCCCCAGAACTACGTGATGCGCCAGTCGCCCTCGGGCGGGCGGCGCATCCGCAAGGGCCGGACGGTCTCGCTCGTTCTCAGCCGCGGGGTGCGCGATGTGACGGTCCCCGCCCTCGTGGGGGAGAACCTGAGCCGGGCCGAGACTCTCGTGCGCCTGCGCGGGCTCCGCGTCGGCGCCATCGGGCGCCTGTTCGATCCGAAGCGGGCGGTGGACGAAGTGCTCGGCGTCTGGCCCCTCGCCGGGGAGAGCATCCGGCGCGGGGAGCCGGTGGCCCTGCTCGTGAGCCAGGGGCCGCGCGAGCGGGCCTACGCCATGCCCTCCCTCATCGGCGATAAGGTGAACGCCGCCCTCGACCAGGTGCGCGAGGTCGGGCTCACGGTGGGCCGCGTCCGCTACGTCGACCGGGCGGGGGCGCTGCGGGGCACCATCATCGAGCAGGTTCCCCGACCGGGCCAGCGCGTCCTCGCCGGCCACCGGGTGAACGTGGAGGTCGCCCGCGGGGGGGACCAGCTGGCGGGCAACTTCAGCGTCCTGCGCTACCGGGTGCCGCCCGGCCGCCCCCGCCGCAACCTGCGCATCGAGCTCGAGGCGGAGGGGGAGGGGGAGAAGAAGGACGCCCTCGCCCGGGAAGTGCGCGCGGGCGAGGAGATTCACCTCCTCATCCCGGTGAAGGGCAGGACCTGGGCGCGCATCTTTCTGGACGGCCAGCTCATCGAGGAGCAGGAGCACTAGGGAGAGGAAGGGCGGATGCCGAAACCCGACATGGCTCCGGGGGGAATCCGCGTCGCTCCCTCCCTCCTGGCCTGCCGCTTCGAGAGCCTGGGGGAGGAGGTCGAGGCCGTCCGCCGGGCGGGCGCCGACTGGCTCCACTTCGACGTCATGGACGGCCACTTCGTGCCCAACATCTCGGTCGGCCCCCTCGGGGTGAAGGCCGTGCGCCGCTCCTCGCCCGACGCCGTCCCCGACGTCCACCTCATGATCACCGAGCCGGACCGCTATCTCGACGCCTTCGTCGCGGCCGGGGCCGACGTTCTCACCGTCCACCTGGAGGCCTGCACCCACATCCACCGCACCCTCCAGGGCATCCGCGCCCTCGGGGTGGGCGTCGGGGTGTGCCTGAATCCGGGAACGCCCGTCTCGGCGCTCGAGCCCGTCATCGAGAACGTCGAGATGGTCCTCCTCATGAGCGTGAATCCGGGGTTCGGGGGCCAGGAGTTCATCCGCTCCTCCCTGGGCCGCCTCCGCGAGGTGCGCCGGATGATCGACGTGAAGAACCCCGAGGCGCTCCTGGAGGTGGACGGGGGCGTGACCCCGGCCAACGCCGCCCAGATACGCGAGGCGGGGGCCGATGTTCTCGTCTCGGGCTCGGGCGTCTTCGGCGCGGTCAACTACGCCGAGGCCATCCGGCGCATCCGGGGGGAGTGAGCCCCCGCCCGCCGCTCCGGTTGACATCCGCCGGGAAAGACCCATATAAATCAAGGTTTTTCCTCCCCGAGGGGGGCGCTTTCCGCCCCGGCGGGGAGCCGGAGGTGAGGGATGTTCGAGGGCCTGCGCGAGCGGATGGCGGGGATTTTCAAGGACCTGCGCGGAAGGGGGGTCCTGGGCGAAAGGGAGGTGGACGCCGCCCTGCGCGAGATTCGCCTCGCCCTCCTGGAGGCGGACGTCAACTTCCGCGTCGTGAAGGACTTCATCGCCCAGGTGCGCGGCGAGCTGGTCGAGGCCCCGGCGGCCTCCCACCTCGATCCCTCCCAGCAGGTGATCAAGGCGGTCCACGCCAAGCTCGTCGAGTTGATGGGCGGCCGCCACGCCCCCCTGGAGCGGGCCGCCTCGGGCGTGACGATCTGGATGCTCGCCGGCCTTCAGGGCTCGGGGAAGACGACGACGGCCGGGAAGCTCGCCCTGCGGCTCCGGAAGGGGGGCGCCCGCGTCCTCCTCGTGCCGGCCGACGTGGCGCGCCCGGCCGCCATCGCGCAGCTCAAGCGCCTGGCCGAGCAGTCCGGGACCGACGCCTTCGACTCGGAGGGGATTCCCGACCCGGTGGACATCGTGGGCCGCGCCCTGGCCCGGGCCCGGGCGGAGCATTACGACTACTGCATCGTGGACACGGCCGGGCGGATGCAGGTCGACGAGGAGCTGATGGAGGAGCTGCGGCGGATGAAGGAGGCCGCCGGGCCGCACGAGACCCTCCTGGTCGCCGACGCCATGACGGGGCAGGAGGCCGTCTCCCTCGGGGAGACCTTCGCCGCGGCGGTGGGGCTGACCGGTGTGATCCTGACCAAGATGGACGGGGACGCGCGCGGGGGCGGCGCCCTTTCCCTGCGGGCCGTCACCGGGCTCCCCATCAAGCTGGTGGGGGTGGGCGAGAAGCTCGACGCCGCCGAGGACTTCCACCCCGAGCGGATGGCCTCGCGCATCCTCGGGATGGGCGACGTGCTCTCCCTCATCGAGAAGGCCGAGGAGACCGTCTCCCCCGAGGCGGCGCGCGCGGCGGCCGAGAGCCTCCAGCGGGGCGTGTTCACGCTGGAGATCTTCCGCGAGCAGATTCTCCAGATGCGCAAGATGGGACCGTTGGGGGACTTGCTCTCCATGGCGCCCGGGCTGGGGTCGCGCCTGAAGGACGTCGAGGTGGACGAGACGGAGCTGACCCGCACGGTGGCCGTCATCGACTCGATGACGCCCGGGGAGCGGCGCCGACCCGAGATCATCAAGGGAAGCCGCAGGCGGCGGATCGCCTCGGGGAGCGGCGCCCGGGTGCAGGACGTGAACCGGATTCTGAAACAGTTCGCGCAGATGCAAAAGCTCATGCGCGGTCTTTCGAAGGGCGGCAAACGGGGCAAGATGCGCATGATGCGCCAGATGCTCCAAAACTGAGGAGAGAGAAACTTGGCGGTGAAAATTCGGTTGGCCCGCGGCGGCATGAAGAAGGCCCCCCGCTACCGCGTCGTCGTCCAGGACGAGCGCATGCCCCGCGACGGGCGGTTCATCGAGCGGATCGGCCGCTACGATCCGTCGCAGGACCCGGCGCTCATGGAGATCGACGCCGAGCGCGCGAAGCACTGGCTCGGGAAGGGGGCCATTCCCACCACGACGGTCCGGAATATTCTCGATAAGCTCGGAATCGAAAACTGAGCCCGAGGTGGTCCGGATGGACGGACGGGTGGCCGTGGGAGAGGCGGCCCGGCCGCACGGCCTCAAGGGCGCCGTGCGCGTGAAGCCCTGGCTCGACGATCTGGAGGACTACGGGCCGATCAAGGAGGTCTTCATCGAGGGCCCCGACGGGCGCCGGCTCGAGGTCGAGTCGCAGCATCGCGGGGGAGGCGGCCTCCTCGTGTGGAAGTTCAAGGGGGTGGACAGCCGGGAGGAGGCCGAGCGCCTCCGCGGCGCCGTCCTTATGGCCGACCGCGATGTCCTCCCCGGGCCGGAGGAGAACGTCTACTTCTGGGAGGATTTCGAGGGCCTCGAGGTGGTGGACGAGTCGGGCGCCCTCATCGGCCGGGTCGAGGACATGATCGGCGCGAAGGGGAACGACGTTCTCGTCCTGCGCTCCCCCGCGGGGGAGGAGATCCTCCTCCCGGCCCTTCGGGAGGTGCTGCTGCGGCGCGAGGGGGGCAGGTGGATCGTCCGGCCTCCCCGGATGAGCGACGAGGAGCCGCCGGAGGGGGAGGGGAAAGATGCGCTTTGACGTTCTCTCCGTTCTTCCCGGAATCGTGGAGGGCGCCTTCGCGGGCGAGGGCGTGGTCGGCCGCGCCGTCGTCTCGGGCCTCATCGACCTGCGGGTGCGCAACCTGCGGGACTTCACCGAGGGCAGCTACCGCCAGACGGACGACGCCCCCTACGGCGGCGGGGCGGGGATGGTGATGAAGCCCGAGCCCATCGCCCGGGCCATCGAGGCCATCTCGGCCGAGGGGGCCGAGGGGGAAGGGAAGCCCTGGCGCGTTCTCCTCTCCCCCCAGGGGCGCCGCTTCGACCAGGGGGCGGCCGAGGCGCTGGCGGCCCGGCCCTGGATTCTCCTCATCTGCGGGCGCTACGAGGGGGTGGACGAGCGCATCCGCCTGGGCTTCGTGGACGAGGAGATCTCCATCGGCGATTACGTCCTCTCGGGCGGGGAGATTCCGGCCATGGCGGTGATCGACGCCGTGAGCCGGTTGAAGCCCGGCGTGCTGGGCAGCGGGGAGTCGGCGGCCCAGGACAGCTTTTCGGCCGGCCTCCTCGATCATCCCCACTACACGCGCCCGGCCGAGATCGGGGGGATGCGGGTCCCCGAGGTGCTCATGTCGGGCGACCATGAGGCGATCCGCCGCTGGCGCCGCCAAGAGGCCGTCCGCCGCACCCTGGAGCGGCGCAAGGACCTGCTGGAGCGGGCCGAGCTGACCGAGGAAGAGGAGCGCCTCCTCCGATCCTCCTCCTAGGGGGGGCGCGCGCGGGGAGGGAGCGGGGTGGGAAATGTTTACATCGCCCTCCTCCACCATCCCGTCCTGAACCGGGCGGGCGAGGTGGTCTCCTCCTCGGTGACGGGCATCGACGTGCACGACATGGCCCGGGCGGGCAGGGCCTATGGTGCGGCGGGCGCGTTTGTGGTACATCCTTCGGCGCCCCAGCGGCGCTTCGCCCGCCGGATGATGGATCACTTCCTGCGGGGGCCGGGCCGGGAGATTCACCCGATGCGGGCCGAGACGCTCCGCTCGGTGGAGGTGGCCCCCGACCTGGACGCCGCCATCGAGCGCGTGGAGGCGCGCGAG
>JAZGDQ010000040.1:0-6999 GCA_036477985.1 bacterium | reverse complement strand
CCCGAACCCATATTCCGGGGGGATTATACCATCCGCCGGCCCCGGTATTCTTCCCTCATCAAGGGCGCGGGGGATCGGCCCCACCGGGCGAGTTTCCTTTCGCCGGGGGATGTTTTCCCCTGTAGGGGCACGGCGCGCCGTGCCCCTACCCTTGTGGGAGGTGCCCCTACGGACGCGATTCTTCGAAAAGCGAGACGATAGGACCTGCCGGGTCAAACGGGGGATTTTCGGCGACCGGGTTTTCCCGGTCGAACGCCCATCTCAAAGGGTTTTGATCGATGTATTCGCGGATGAGGCCCAGCTCACGCTCCCCCCGAACGGCGCGCTCGAAATAATTGCGTTGCCAAACCGGTGCGCCCGGCGAGCCGCGCAATTCGTTCACGCGCTTGGTGACGGCGGATTTGAACGAGCGCACGATCGTCGGCGCCGATCCGGAAACAGGCCGACCGTATCGTTCCGCCGTAGAGGCGCGGCGCGCCGCGCCTCTTCTCTTTCCCGCCGTTCCCCTGTCGTCGTCCCTGATGGCAATGATTCCATGGATATGGTTTGGCATCACCACAAAGGCGTCCAACTCGACCGTCGAACGCCGTTTCCCGGTTCGCAACCATTCGTCTCGCACGATTTCCCCGATCTCATTCAACGCCACACGCTCATCCCCAATATCTCCGAAAAGGCACCTTCGCTCGAACGCACAAATGGTGATGAAATACGCTCCCGGCCGGGTGTAGTCATTGCGCGGCAAACGGATGGAACGGCGATTTCGCCTCGGTTCTGATCTTCGCATGGCTGTTCCTCCCGCTGGGGCGCGGCACGCCGCGCCCCTACAACCGCGCCCTTGCCCTTATTGGTCCGCGCCCCTACGGCTCGGGTCTCCCCGCGACTCCGGAGCCCGCCTTCGCGGGGCGATTATACCATCCGCCATCCTTACCTTCCCTCTCCCATCGGGGTATATCGCGATATTCCCTGTCGGCGCATTTCCTCTCATGGGAGCATTTTTTCTCCCGTAGGGCGCGGCGCGTCGCGCCCCTGCAACCGTGCCCCCGGCGGCCCCGCGCTCCTCGCCCTGCCGCGTCTTGGGCGCGCATCCCGGCCCTGCTATATTGGGGAGCGCCCACGGGCCTTTTGGCCGGCCCCGAAGATGGAGCCTCGATGAACCTTTTCGACGACCTGAAGGCCCGCGGCCTCGTCCACGACTACACCGACGCCCCCCAGATGTCCGCCGGCCTCGCGCGGGGCGGGATGACCCTCTACGTGGGCTTTGACCCCACGGCCGAGAGCCTCCACCTGGGCCACCTCGTCCCCATCGTGGGCCTGATGCGCTTCCAGCGCGCCGGCCACCGCCCCCTCGCCGTCGTGGGCGGGGGGACGGGGATGATCGGCGACCCCTCGGGCAAGTCCGAGGAGCGGAGCCTCCTCGACGCCGACACCCTGGCGCGCAACCTCGAGGGGGTGCGGGCCCAGCTCGGCCGCTTCCTCGACTTCGGCTCCGGCCCCGCCGGGGCCGCCCTCCTCGACAACGCCGCCTGGCTCGGCGGGACGAACCTCATCGACTTCCTCCGCGACGTGGGCAAGCACTTCTCGCTCGGCTACATGATGGCGAAGGAGTCGGTGAAGGGCCGGATGTCCGAGTCGGGGATCTCCTACACCGAGTTCAGCTACATGGTCCTCCAGGCCTACGACTTCCTCCACCTCTTCGACGCCGAAGGGTGCACCCTCCAGCTCGGCGGCTCCGACCAGTGGGGGAACATCACGGCCGGGATCGAGCTCATCCGCCGCGCCCGCGGCAAGGAGGCCTACGGAATCACCTGCCCCCTCATCACGACCGCCGGCGGGCGCAAGTTCGGCAAGACCGAGGCGGGCAGCGTCTGGCTCGACCCCGCGCGCACGAGCCCCTACCGCTTCAGCCAGCACTGGATCCAGACCGACGACAAGGACGTGGGCCGCTTCCTGCGCTACTTCACCTTCCTCCCGCTCGAGGAGATCGGCGCGATCGAAAAGGCCCACCTCGAGAATCCCGGGCGCCGGGAGGGGCAGCGCCTCCTGGCCCGCGCCGTGACCGCCCTCGTCCACGGAGAGGAGGCCGCCCGCAGCGCCGAGCGCGCCGCCGAGATTCTCTTCGGGGGGGACCTCGAGGGAATCGAGGAGCGCGACCTCCTCGAGGCGGCCGGGGAGATGCCGCGGACGGCGCACGCCGCCGCCCCTCCCCTCGTCCTGGTGGACGCCCTCGTCGAGACCGGGCTTTGCCGCTCCAAGGGGATGGCGCGCAAGGACCTCTCCGGCGGAGGGATCTACGTCAACAACCGGCGGGTCGCCGAGGAGGACGCCTCCCTCTCGCGGGCGGATCTCCTCTTCGGCCGCTACGTCCTTTTGCGGAAGGGGAAAAAGAACTATCATCTGCTGGAGTTCCCGGCCTAGCCCTCCCGCGCGCGCCCCCCGCCCAGCCCGGCGCGGCGCTCTCCGGCGAAATTCGGCCTCCCCGGCCCGCCGGCCCGGTTCATCGGGAAGAAACATCCAGGAAATTCGGCCGAGACACGGCCCTTAGATAATTCGAGATGGCCCCCGCTTCTCCCTCCGCGCGCCGCCGCGGCCCGGAGGAGGGAGAGGGGAGCGCGGGCGCCTGTCCGCGCCGGCCGGCGACGGCCCCTGCAGGGGAGGAACCGTGAACCGAACCGCCGCTTCTCCGTCCGCCGCCCGCGGAGGCGGCCGATGAGCCTGCCCGCGGCCGGAGCCCAGGTCCCCTACCACGAGCTTCCCCCCGCCTACCACCGCTGGAAGTGGCGCATCCTCATCGGCTTCTGCGGGTTCTACATCTTCAACTACACCGGGCGCTTCAACTTCAGCCTGATTCAGACGGCCATCATCGACGATCTGGGCATCACCCGCGCCGCCACGGGCTGGATCAACTCCTGGATGTTCTGGGGCTTCGCCGTCGGCGACATCGTCCACGGGCGCCTGGCCGAGCGCTACGGCTACCGGCTCGTCTTCCTCCTGGGGGCGATCGGCACCGCCGTCTTCAACTTCATCACCAGCTTCGGCGACTCCATCACCAGCCTCGCCGTCCCCTGGGCGCTCGTGGGATTCGTGAACGCCGCCACCTGGTCCCCCGGCATCGGGCTCATCACCCAGTGGTGGCCCCGCCGGGACAGGGGGCGCGCCATCGGAATCGCCACCACCTCCGCCGGCTTCGCCCTGCTCGTCCTGTGGGTCGTGACGCCCTGGGTGGCCTCGGCCATGGGCTGGCGGGCGGCCCTGCGCTACCCTCCCCTCCTGATCGGTCTCCTGGGGGTGGTCTACTTCTTCGTGGTGCGGGACAAGCCCGGGGATGTGAACCTGCCCGAATACATCGAATCCGACGAGGTGTCGCGCGATGCCGAGTCCGCTTCGAACGAAAAGACGCACGGCCTCTCCGCCTACATCCACCTCCTCTCCAACTGGCGCTTCTTCACCGCCTGCCAGGTCAAGGGTCTGGACAACGTCGTGCGCTACGGAATCGTCTCGTGGGCGCCCGTCTACTACATCCAGGAGGGGGGCTACGACCTCAAGCAGATGGCCATCCTGACCTTCGCCTACCCGGTCGGAATGGCGCTCGGCCCGATCACGGGCGGGCTCATCTCGGACCGCTTCTTCGGGAGCAACCGCTCCATCGTCATCGTGATTTCGGGCCTCCTCAGCGCGGCCGCCATCGCGGGAATCGCCCTGAGCCCGGCGGATAACATCCCGCTGGCCGTCTTCTTCCTCATCGTCGGGGGCTTCACCGTCAACATGTCCCCCATCCAGACCCTCGCGGTGGACCTCGCCGGCCGCCAGCTCGCGGGCACCGCCTCGGGCGTCCTCGACGCGCACGGCTACATCTACGCGGCGCTCCAGGCCTGGTTCTTCGGATGGCTCTCGCTGGCCGTGCCCAACGGATGGTTCTGGGTGTTCGCGATCATGGCGGCCTCGCGCCTCGTCGGCGTCGCCGCCATCTGGCGCGTCAAGGCCTGAGGGCGCGCCCTACCCCTTCTCCTCCACGTCCCGCAGGATGGCCAGCCGGATGCGGTCCTCCTCCCCCCCGTGGCGCTCGTTCAGGAACTCGAACACGCGGCCGAGCCATTGGGTGCGCATCCCCGGGTCGGGGACGAGGTAGACGGCGGCCCCGAAGCGCCACACCGCGTCCTCCCCGTGTACGAAAAGGTCGAAGCGAAGGTCGGGCTGCTCGGTGAGGCGGATGGCGGCGAGGAGGTCCGCCCCTTGCGTGAGGTCGAAGGAGAGGACGCGCTCGGTCCCGTCGCCGAACCGCACCCGGAGCCCGAGCCGCTCCGCCTCCTCGCACTCGACCCCGGCCAGCGCCATCGAGGCCACCTCGGGAGAGGCCGTCCCCTCCACCCCGGCCACGAGGTAGGTGTCCCCTCCCACGGAGAAGCGCCCGCAGGCGGAGACGCCCTCCCCGGCCGGGGGGGCGGGCGCGGACTCCAGGAAGGCGCGCAGCCAGTCGGGCAGCCGATCGCGCCCGGGGTGGGAGGTGGGCGTCTCCCCCTCCTCGAGGAGGCGCAGGCGCGCGGCCCAAGAGAGAAGGGAGGCGATGAGGGGGGAGCCCGGCCGCAGGTTCTCGGCCTCCCAGGGCGTGAGGCCCTCCATCGCCCCCGCCACGCTCTCCAGAAGGGCGGTCCGCGTCTCCTCCCAGGCCGTGCGGCGCTCGCCCGCCTCGTCCTCGACCGCCGCCCGGAGGATCTCGGTGGCCGCCAGCCGCTCGGCCGTCGCCCGCAGGTGGGGGTGCTCCTCGGCGCCGGCGAAGAGGCCGCGCGCGGAGAGGGCCGGGTCCTCCAGCCCGTTGCGCCCGAACCATTCCCCCAGGTCGAAGGGGAGCGGCGCCAGCCCGAGGCCGGAGTCGTGGCTGCGCCGCCACAGGCCGCGCGCCTCCTTTATGGTGGCCGAGGCGGCGTCCCCTCCCTCGATCACCCACATCTCGCCGAGCTCTCGGCGAATCCCCTCCTCGCTCTCCCCCCGGTCGAGACAGTCCGCCACCCGGCGCAGGAGGAGGCTGAAGAAGGCCCCCTGGGCGCGGACGAGGGAGGAGAGCCGGCCCGGCGTCGAGGTCAGGGCGGTGAGCATGAGGTAGAGCGTGCCGATCTTGGGCTTCTCCCGCCCGCCGCCGAAGAGGGCGGAGAGGCGCTCCAGGCGGCGCAGGATCATCCCCAGCTCCTCGCCCGCGAGAAGGCGCAGATGGAGATAGGCGAGGGGGAGACTCTCCTCGGGCAGGGTGGGCTCGGCCGCCGCCGGAAAGAGGATGCCGGTGATCTGGGTCCGAATCTCGGCCTCGACCGGGCCGAAGGACTCCTGGAGGTAGCGCCGGCACCTCCAATCCCACCACCGGGAGAGGGTGGAGAGGGGGTCCGCGCTCACCTGTTATCGCCCATCCCGCCCGCTTCGCCCGAGGGCGCGGGAAGATCGCTCGCGGCCCTCTCCCCCGCCCGGAGGGCGTTCTCCCCCCGCTTCTGGAGGAAGCGGCCCAGCGCGAAGAGGACGACGGCGAAGAGGAGGATTTTGAGCTGGAGCGCCATCCCCCCCTTGGGCAGGTTCAACCCCAGGAAGAGGCCGACGCCGCAGTCGATCAGGGCGAGGAGCTGGAGGGCGCGGCCGATCCGGTAGAGGAGCATCAGCCGAGCTGGCCCACGACGGCGCGGATGCGCTCGAGGCCCTTCTCGATGTTCTCGAGCGAGGTGGCGTAGGAGAAGCGCATGAAGTCGTCGTCCCCGAAGGCGACGCCGGGCACGCCGGCGCAGTTGGCCTGCTCGAGGAAATAGAGGCTCACGTCGACCGAGGACTTGAGCTCCCCGGCCGGCCCCGTTCGCCCGAAGAGGCCGCTCACGCGCGGGAGGACGTAGAAGGCGCCCTTGGGCATGACCACCGAGAGGCCGTCGATGGCGTTGAGGCCCTCGACGATGGTGCGGCGCCTCCTGTCGTACTCGGCGCGCCACGCGTCGAGGAAATCGTGGGGGCCGCGGAGGGCGGCGATTCCCCCGTACTGGGCGAAGGTGGTGGCGTTGCTCGTGCTCTGGCCCTGGAGGGCGTTCATGGCCTTGACGATCTCGCGCGGCGCCAGGGTGTAGCCCATCCGCCAGCCCGTCATGGCGTAGGTCTTGGAGAAGCCGTCGAGGAGGAGGGTGCGCGCGCGCATCTCCTCGGAGAGGCTGGCGATGGAGACGTGCTCCTCCCCGTCGTAGAGGAGCTTCCCGTAAATCTCGTCGGAGAGGACCATTGCGCCCGAGGCGAGGACGACCTCGGCGATCACCTCGATCTCCGCGCGCGAGTAGACGCAGCCGGTCGGGTTGGACGGGCTGTTGAGGACGACGATCTTGGTGCGGGGCGAGAGGGCCGCGCGGAGCTGGTCGGGCGTCATCTTGAAGCCGTCCGCATCCTTCGTCTGGATGCGGACGGTCTTGGCCCCCACCAGGGTGGCGACCGGCTCGTAGGCCACCCACATCGGGGCCGGGATGACGATCTCGTCCCCCTCCTCGAGGAGGGCGTGGAAGACGTTGTAGACCGACTGCTTGCCCCCGATGGTGACGATGGCCTCGTCGGGCGCGTAGCGGACCCCCTTGTTCTCCTCCACCCAGTCGCAGACGGCCTCGCGGAGGGCGAGGAGGCCGCGCACCTCGGTGTACTTCGTCCGCCCGTCGCGGAGGGCCTGGATGGCCGCCTCCTTGATGTGCTCGGGGGTGTCGAAGTCGGGCTCGCCCGCGGCGAAGGAGATGACGTCCAGCCCCTGGGCGCGCATCTCGGCCGCCTTGGCGTTCACGGCCAGCGTCGGGCTCGGCGGAAGGTTGTCCATTCGGGAGGCGAGGCGCATTGCGGAGACCCCCGGGGAGGAGCGCTACTTGGAGAAGCGGGCGGCGAGCGAATCGCGCACCGAGGGCGGCACCAGATCGCCCACGTCCCCGCCCAAGGAGGCGACCTCCTTGACGAGGCTCGAGCTGAGGAAGCTGTACTGCTCGCTCGGCATGAGGAAGACCGTCTCGA
>JAZGDQ010000004.1:0-5512 GCA_036477985.1 bacterium | reverse complement strand
GCGGCTTCGTGAGGGGGAGGCGGAATGATCGCACTTCTTTGCGAGGAGCTCGAGCGCCTGGGAGAGGGCATCGACCTGGGCGAGCTCGCCGGATGGCTCTCGGATCGGTTCCCGGAGGCGGAGGTCCGGACGGCGGCGGGCCCGTGCGGCGCTCCCGAAGACCTTTTGGACCCCGCCCACAAGGGGTTGGACCCCGCCCATAAGGGGGCGGGCGGCATCGTCCTCGGCCTTTGCGGCTGGGACGGGGAGCGGCAAGAGCTCCACGCCCGCGCGCGCAAGCTCGGGATCGACCCCACCCGAATCGAAGTGGTGAACCTGGGCGGCTACTGCGCCCGGCTCCACCCGCGCCCCGCCGCGACGGCCAAGGCCAAGCTGCTCCTGGAGGCCGCCCTGAAGAAGCTCAAGAAGGCGGCGCCGGGGCGGCAGGCGAACGCCAAGCCGTTCGTGCCCTGGGAGCATAAGCTCTCGCGCCGCTCCCTCTTCACCCTCCCGCCGGTGCGCTACGAGGTCGTTCCCTCGATCCGCCGGGAGGCCTGCGCCTCCGAGGAAGGGTGCCGCGAGTGCGCCAAGGTCTGCCCCCACGATGCGCTCCGCGCGGGCGAGGACGGGCGGATGGCGCTCGCCAAGCAGCCCTGCACCGGCTGCGGCGCCTGCGTCACCGCCTGCCCCCTGGGCGCCTTCGACTTCCCCGGATCCTCGCCGGCCCAGATCGAGGCCCAGTCCGCGGCGCTCCTGAACGGCGCCTCCACCCTTCCCCGGCCCCGGGGAATTCTGTTCCTGTGCCACAAGGGGATATCCGTCCTGAACGGACTGGCCCGGGAGGGCCGCTCCATCCCGGAGGGCTGGCTCCCCCTCGAGGTTCCCTGCGTCGGGATGGTGACGCCGGGCTGGATTCTCGGCTGCCTGAGCCGGGGCGCCGCCTCGGTCGCCGTCCTTCCCTGCCGCCGCGAGGATTGCCGCTTCGGCCAAGAGGCGGAGTTCGCCGGCCGGGTGGATTACTGCCGCGATCTGATCGGCGGGCTGGGCGGCGCGTCCGATACGGTGAAGCTCCTGGATCCGGAGGACCCGGAGGGAGTTTCCCGCGCGCTTGCGGATCTGCCCTCCGCCGTCGAAGAGGCGGAGGCCGCCGGCACGGCCGGCGCGGCGAGCGCGGCGGACGGGGCAGACGCGGCGGACGGGTCCGGCTTCGGCCCCGAGGAGACGGCCAAGACCATCCTGGCGCTGGCGCGAAAGTTCGGCGCCTCGCCGGAGGGCTTCCTGGCCCACCCCGCCTCCCCCCTGGGGGTGATCGAGATCGGCGAGGGGTGCACCGCGTGCAACGCCTGCGCCGCCGCCTGCCCCACCGCCGCGATCGTAATGGATGAAGACGAAGAGGGGGTGTCGCTCTCCTTCGACGCGCGGGTGTGCGTCGGCTGCGGGGGGTGCGCGCCGGTTTGTCCCGAGAAGGTGATGCGCGTCGAGCGGGGCGTCGCCCTGGACCGCCTCCGCCGGGGGCGGGAGACGCTCCACCGCGTCGCCTCGCCGCGGTGCGAGAAGTGCGGCGGCCCCATCGCGCCCCAGGCGATGTTGGACAAGATCGGAAAGATCCTGGGGGAGGACAACCCCGCCATGAACATCCTGACGAAGCGCTGCGCCGTCTGCCGCCAGATGTACTGAACCCCGGGCGTCCCGACCCCGCTCAGCGGCGGGCCAAATCAATCGAGGCCGTCCATCACCGCGCGCACGGCGTCGAAGTGGTGGCTCTCCCCGCCGGGCGCGTAGAAGGGCGCGCGCCAGGCGAAGATCGGCACCCGCTGCTCGTGCAGCGATCCGTGGCTGCGGATCGAAACCTCCCGCTCGGCCTCCTCCATCACCCCGAACACCGTGTCCGCATCGGCGAGCGTCATGATGTCCCCCACCCGGCCGGGGAGGAGGCGGAAGCGCGCGGCCGCCTCGGCCGCCGGGAGGGCCTCCTCGATTCCGGGCGCCTCGCGCAGGACGGAGAGCGCCTCCTCGAGCGGGGCGCCCTCGCCCAGGTGGACGTAGGCCGACCCCCCCTGGTTCCCGTGGTGGACGACGTAGCGGTCCTTGATGATGGGGACGGCCTCGGCGTCGATGCCGCGCCCGCGCAGGATCACCCCCGGGTCCAGGGCGCGCCGCTTGTGGCGCATGCCGTGGTCGGCGGTGACGAAGAGGGCGCCGTCGGGATGAAGGCTGGACCAGGCGTCGGCGAGCCGGCCGGTCTCGGCGTCCAGGGCGGCGAGGTGGGCCTGCGCCTCGGCCTCCTCGGGGCCGTGCTTGTGCTGGATGTAGTCGGTGGTGGAGACGTAGATGAGGTCGGGCTTGCGCTCCCGGACGACGGCCAGGGCGGCGCGCAGGAGCCAGACGTTCACCTCCCCGCTGTAGATCTCCTCCTTCGGCCCGGCCCGCTCGATGAGCCAGGGGGGCGGGTCCTCGGCCGTGACGACCAGGTCCGCCCCTTTTCCGATCATGTTGCAGAGCTTTTGCTTGGAGGCGAGGACGGCCGTCTTGCGCCCCGCCGCCGCGCCGCGCTCCCCCAGGGTGGGCGAGAGGACGAAATCGCCCGACTCCATGTAGACCTCCTCGTTCGTCTCCCGGTTGAGGAAGTAGTTGGCCGTGATGCCGTGGCTGGCGGGCGGCGCCCCGCAGATGAGGGAGACGTTGTTCACGTTGGTGACGGTGGGCATCTGGGAGTGGACGATGCGGCGCTCGCCCTCGGCGCCGAGCCGGTCGATGTTGGGCGTGTCGGCGGCGTCGAAGTAGGCGGGGTCTCCCCCGTCGATGAGGACGATCAGGGCTTTCACGCGGGTTTCCTTATGGCGAGGGAGGGAGGCGTTTTCAGGCGAGCCGCTCGAGGGCCTTGGCGCCGATGTCGCGGCGGAGGTAGGCGCCGGGCCAGCTGATCCGATCGGCGGCGGCGTAGGCGCGCCCGATGGCCTGGCGGATGTCCGCCCCCCGGGCCGTCACCCCGAGGACGCGCCCGCCCGAGGTGAGGACGCGGTCCCCCTCGCGCTTCGTCCCGGCGTGGAAGACCTCCGCGCCCGGCATCCGCCCGGCCGCCTCGAGGCCCTCGATGGGCGTCCCCTTGGGATAGCTTCCGGGATATCCCTCGGCGGCCATGACCACGCAGACGGCGGCGTCGGGGGAGACGGAGATCTCCATCCCCTCCAGGCTCCCCCCGGCGCAGGCCAGAAGGAGGGGGAGGAGGTCCCCCTCCAGGCGCATGAGGAGGGGCTGGCACTCCGGGTCCCCGAAGCGGCAGTTGAACTCGAGCGCCTTGATCGAATCGCCCTGCACCATGAGGCCGGCGTAGAGGACGCCGCGGTAGGGCGTCCCGCGCGCGGCGAGGGCGCGGACGGCGGGCTCGATGACCTCGGCCATGGCCCGCTTCTCCATGGCGGGAGGAAGAACGGGGGCGGGGGAGTAGGCCCCCATGCCCCCGGTGTTGGGCCCGGTGTCCCCCTCCCCGATGGGCTTGTGGTCCTGGGCCGAGGGCAGGGGCAGGGCGCGCTCCCCGTCCACGAAGGCGAGAAAGCTCGCCTCCTCGCCCTCGAGGCGCTCCTCGATGACGCAGCTCGCCCCGGCCTCGCCGAAGGCGCGCTCCTCCATGATCCGGGCGATGGCCGCCTCGGCCTCGGCCGGGTCGGCGCAGAGGAGAACGCCCTTCCCGGCGGCCAGCCCGTCGGCCTTGACGGCGAAGGCCCCCCCCCGCTCGCGGACGAAGCGGCGCGCCGCCTCGGGCGAGTCGAACACCCCGAACTCGGCGGTCGGGATTCCGGCCTCCTGCATGAGCGCCTTCGAGAAGGCCTTGCTCGCCTCGATGCGCGCGGCCTCCTTCCCGGGGCCGAAGACGGGGAAGCCCTCCTCCCCGAGGCGGTCGGCGAGGCCCAGCGCGAGAGGCGCCTCGGGGCCCACAACGACGAGGCCGGGCCGCTCCCTCCGGCAGAGGACGAGAAGGCCCTCGATGTCCTCCGCGCCCACCGCCTCGTTCCGGCCCACCTGTGCCGTGCCCGCGTTGCCGGGGGCGCAGACGACCTCCCCGGCGCCGGGGCTCTGGGCGATCTTCCAGGCCAGGGCGTGCTCCCTTCCGCCCCCGCCCACGATGAGGACCTTCATCGGCGCTCCGGATGAAATGACGGGAAGATGGAGACGGCGCTTGGCAATGCACCTATTGAAGAGACCTTGCCCCTCCGGGGAGCGGCGCGCCGCCCTCAGGCGGGCCGCCGTTAGCGCCCCTTGAACTCGGCCTTGCGCTTCTCGAGGAAGGCCCCGGTTCCCTCCACCATGTCCTCCGTCGTCATGAGGCAGGCCTGGGCGAGGCGCTCGATGATCATCCCGGCCTCGGGGCCCCACTTCACCCGCGCGTTCAGGGCCACCTTGGCGAGGCGGATGGCGAGCGGCCCCTTGCTCAGGATCTTGCGCGCCATCTCGCGCGCCGCCTCGATCAGATCCTCGTGGGGGACCACCTTGTTCACCAGGCCGATGCGCTCGGCCTCGCGGGCGTCGATGATGTCTCCCGTCAGGATGAGCTCCTTCGCCTTGCCGAGGCCGACGAGGGAGGCGAGGCGCTGGGTGCCCCCCGCCCCGGGGATGATGCCGAGGTTCACCTCGGGCTGGCCGAGCTTGGCGCGCTCGCTCGCGATGCGGATGTCGCAGGCCATGGCCAGCTCGCAGCCCCCCCCGAGGGCGAAGCCGTTGATGGCGGCGATGACGGGCTTCTCGATGGCCTCGAGGCGGATGAGGCTCTTCTGGGTCGGGGCGTTCAGGCCGTCGAGGAGGGTGCGCGTGTTGAGCTGGCGGATGTCGGCGCCGGCGGCGAATGACTTCTCCCCGGCCCCGGTGATGATGATGGCGCCCACCTCCGCGTCCGCCTCGAGGGCGTCCAGGGCCTCGGACATCTCGCCCCAGGTCTTCCCGTCCAGGGCGTTGCGCACCTCCGGGCGGTTGATGGTGATGGTGGCGATCCGGTCTTCGATATCGAGGAGCAGGTTGTCGAATTTCACGGGATTCACCCTCACAGCCATTTGGGAAAGATGCCGCGGAAGGCCCGGGGGGCGGGCGGACCCTGCCCCCGCCCCGCTTCCGACGCGTTTTCCGGGAGCGGGCATCCTATCAGCCCCCCTCGCGGCGGGTCAACGAGGGGCGGCGGCGGGGCGGAAGATACGAAATATTATAGAATAATCAAATGGTTAGGGGATTCCTCCCCCCTCGCACGCCCTCTTTACGCCCGCCTCGGGGGGGAGAGAGGGGAGGCCGTGGCACTCGGCGCGGCCGAGTGCTGATTTTGGGTTGACAAGGCCGCCCTCTTTGATTATATAGACCTCTGTTATGCGAGAGGCCAACCGAAAACCTGAGTCTTGGAGACTAAGATTTAGGGGTGGAACTTGGGGGTGAGGCCCCGTCAATGGGACCTCGCCCGTGTTTCGGGAATCACGAAGAGGGAGAAGAGATGGCCAAGTTGAAGACGAAGATTCAGCCGTTGCAGGACCGTTTGCTGGTGCGGCGCGTGGAT
>JAZGDQ010000399.1:0-2896 GCA_036477985.1 bacterium | reverse complement strand
TCTACGTGGGCGACACCCTCCGCGTCGAGGTCGAGGTGACCGAGGTGCGCCCCTCGAAGAGCAAGCCGGATCGCGGCGTGGTCGGCAGCCGGCAAACGGTGCGCAACCAGGCGGGCGAGATCGTCCTCGAGTACAGCGTGCGGCGGATGATCCTCCGGGGCGGTTGAGCCGCTACGGGCGGCTGAGCCACTGCAGTCCGGCTGATCCGCTACGGGGCGGCTGAGCCGGTGCGGCCCGGCCGAACCGCCGTCCATTATTCTGGGCCTCAGGGCCCACGCTGGGCCTCAGGCCCCATGGTGGGCCTCAGGCCCCTTGCTGAGCCTCAGGCTCAGAGGTTGAAGAAGGCCTTCGCCGTGCCGCTCCAGATCTTCTCGGCCTCCTCGGCCGGGAGGTTCAGGCCCTCGACCAGATCGACGTGCTTCTTGAGGGGAACCCAGGGGGCGTCGCTCGCGAACATCACCCGCCCGGCTCCCATCTGCTCGACCGCGAGGGCGAGGGCCGGGGCGGAGTGGGCCACGGTGTCGGTGTAGAACCGCTCGAAGTAGTGGCTCGGCGCATGGGAGATGTTCTTGCGCGCGGCCGGGTGGCTCCCGCTCAGCCCGTCGATCCGCCCGATGAGGAGGGGCAGGGTCGCCCCGCCGTGGGGCAGGAGCACCTTGAGGTCGGGCAGGCGCTCCAGCAACCCGCTGAAGATGAGCCGGATGGCGGCCATGCTTTCGTCGTAGAGGAACCCGACCATGGGGCCGATCCAGTAGTCGGCGTAGGCCTCGGCCGAGATCGACAACGCGCCCGGGTGGAGGACGAGGGGAATCCCCCGCTCGGCGAGATGGGCCCAGACGGGCTCGAGGGCGGGGTCGTCGAGGGGCCGGTTCCCGCCGACGTAGGCGAACACCTGGAGGCCGACGAAGCCCAGATCGTCCACGCAGCGGTCGAGCTCGCGGCAGGTGGCGTCGATGTCCCCGAAGCCCAGGCTCGCCACCCCGCGGAAGCGGCCCGTGTGTTTCGCCGCCACCTCGGCGATGCCGTCGTTCCCGATGCGGGCGAGCTCGTCCGCGTCCGCGGCCTTGGCGGCGAGGTCGGCGGCGGGGATGTTGATGCTCAGGAGGGAGAGGTCGATCCCGTTGGCGTCCATCTCCTCCAGCTTGAGCGAGATGTCGAGCGCGGCGGCGCCCATGGGGAGCTTCTCCCGGGGTCCGCCGTGGGCCCACCAAGTTCCGTCGACGTTCTCGTAGCGGGGCACGTCGGTTCGGGACTCGAGGGCCTTGACGAAGTTCTCGCGAACGTGGTGGGTCTGGACGTCGATTCGCATGTGCGCCTCCCTCGTGGGGGAACGGATCGGGTTCGGCCGGCTCGGGGGTGATTATCCCCCGGGGCCCGTGGGTTTTCAATTCGGATTTCCGGCGCAGATATCCAATCTTGGAAAGGGAGGCAGAGATGGAGACGAAAGGGATGGCCGTGATCGGCGCGGGCGGCATCGGGACCCTCCGGGCGCACTCGTGCGCCCAGATCCCCCAGGTGGACTACCTCGCCATCTGCGACACCGACGCCGAGAAGCTCGACCGGCTGGCCGAGTCGGTGCGCGCCGATATGGCGACGACGAGCTACGAGGAGGCCATCCGCGAGGAGCGCGTCGGCGCCGTCGTCGTCTCGACCGACGAGGAGAACCACCACGGCGCGGCGGCGCTGGCGGCCGAGCTGGGAAAGCCCGTCCTCATCGAGAAGCCCTTCGTCCTCGACCTGGAGGAGGCCGACGACATCCTGGCCAAGGCCGAGAAGAGCGGGGCGGAGGTCTTCATCGGCTACACCCAAAGGTTCCGGCGGCGCTACCTCCTGGCCAAGCAGGCGGTCGTCTCGGGCCAGCTCGGCAACCTCGTCATGGCCATGGGGAAGATCTACGTCACCCGCGCCGTGGGGGAGGCCGTGGCGCGCCGCTCGCCCAACACCACGCCCTCCATCAACACCGGCACCTACATGGTGGACCTCATCCTCTGGTACATGGAGGGGAAGAAGCCCGTCGAGGTCTACGCCCGCGCGGCGAGCTTCGTCTTCAAGGAGTACAAGCGGGACGATTTCCAGTGGATGATCGTCACCTTCGACGACGGCAGCGTCGCCACCCTGGGGACGAGCTGGCTCCAGCCCCACCACTGGCCGGCCTACACGGCCACGATGGAGATCGACCTTCAGGGCACGACCGGCACGCTCAACATCGACGACTCCCACCGCGACGTCATCCTCGCGCCGGGGGAGCCGATTCCCTGCCCCTACACGCCCGAGCACGAGGTGAGCGTCGCCTTCCTGGGCTCGGCCATGCCGGGCGACTTCGCCCTCGGGGAGTTCTTCGGGCCCATGAAGGAGGAGACCGACGCCTTCGTGCGCCGCAGCCTGGGCATCGGCGGGGTGGCCCTGGCCACCGGGGCGCACGGGCGGAACGTCCTCGCCCTCACCATGGCGGCCGACCGCTCGGCCCGCGAGGGCAAGCCCGTCGCGCTGTGACGGGGCGAAGCGAGGGACATCCCCGATAGGGCCTATGGCGTTCTCGTCGTGGGGGGGGGGTGAGGGGCCTCTCCGCCCCTATCACCTCTTGCGCTTTCTCACAGGGCGGGTCCTCGCTGAGCTGGCGACGGAGGGCGAAACCACCGTGCCGGAGGTTGAGGAAATATGGGGGAGGTTTAGGGTGAGAAGCAGGTGATGAAGGTGAGGGGGATCAAGCGGAGAAGACACACGATAAGGGAGTGCGCGGCGGACGGTCCTCTTCCGAGAGAAAAAGCAGAAGCGGCGCCTCCGGAAGAGAACAGCCCCCCCGCCCGGCCCCCTACCCGCCCTTCTCCACGTCTTCGGAGCCGAGCATTTGGATCATCTTGACCACCGCGCTCAAGCGCAGGCGGTTGAGGTCGAC
>JAZGDQ010000398.1:0-3401 GCA_036477985.1 bacterium | reverse complement strand
TCGGCCCGGAAACGTGAGATCCAATTCGATAGGGCCGGCGGACCTGGACGCCTGATCGCGCAAGATCCGGCGCGCCACCGAGCGAAAGCGCGCGGCCTGATCCGCCATGCCCGCCTCGCTCACGAGGAGCTCCAGCGCTCCTCCCATCCCCCGAAGGCGGAGACGCCCGCCGCGCGGACGATCCACCGAAAAACATTCGCTTCGCAGGACCGGGGCCCCGGCGAAGAGGACGGCGGCGGCCAGGCCGGCGGCGGCGTCCGGCCCCCCGAGCGCCTCGCCCGGGCGCGCGCCCGCCTTTTCGTATCCCTCCAGGCGGGGGAGGCAGGCGCCGGACCTCGGCGCCGGCCCGAGGATCACACCCTCCCGATCCACCGCGGCGCCTCCCCCGATGAGGGCGACCGGCAGGCGCTCCTCGATCTCCACGTGGACGGCGTGGGGCAGGCGCCGCCGCACGCGCGCCCGCCGCACCCAGGGGTGCGCCTCGATCCGCCCCCGCACCCCCTCGAGATCGGCCTCGAAGAGGTTCATCCCCGAGGAGAGGGCCGAGAGGCGGATGATCTCCTCGGGCGCCAGGGTGCGGTAGCCCGTGAGGACGACCTCCTCCATGGCGAAGAGGGGGCTCGTCCGCGCCCAGCGGACGGCGTGGCCGCCGAGGAGGAGGACCTCCACGAAGACGAGGAAGCCGATCGCCTTGCGCACCCAGGCGCGGCTCCCCTCCCGCCGGGAACGGGGGGGCCGGGGCGCGCGGCGCTTCCGGGCGGCCGCTTTCCGGCCCCTCGCCGCGGCGGCGGGCCCCGCCAGATGGAGCAGGGCCTCCCCCCGCCCGCGACGCGCGGCGGCCTTCCTCTTCCGCCTCAACCCCAACGTCGGCAGGTTCACGGCGCCTCCTCCCCCATCACCTTGAGCTCGAGGGCGAGATCCACCCCGTGCCGCTCCCTCACGGCGGCTTGCACCTCCCCGATGAGGGCGAGGACATCCGCCGCCGTCGCCCCGCCCGTGTTCACGAGGAAGTTCGCGTGCACCCGGCTCACCTCGGCCCCTCCCACGCGCCGGCCCTTGAGGCCGGCCTCCTCGATGAGGCGCCCCGCCCGATCGTCCGGCGGGTTGCGGAAGATCGAGCCCGCGCACGGAAGGCCCGTGGGCTGGCGCTCGCGCCGGGCGGCCGCGTTCTCGCGCAGGCGGGCGAGGAGGTCCTCCGCGTCCCCCCGCCCGAGGCGGAAGCGCACCCCGAGGACGATGCCCTCCCCCGGAAAGACGGTCTGGCGGTAGGCGAAGGAGAGCCTCCCGGCGGGAAGGCGCTCCACCCCGTCCCCCGCGAAGGGGATCCAGCGGACGCTCTCGACCGCCTCGCCGATGTAGCGCTCGGCCGTCCCGGCGTTCATGGCGAGGGCGCCGCCCACCGTGCCCGGCACCCCGAAGACGCACTCGAGGCCGGTGAGGCCCCGCTCGGCGGCGAGGCGCGCCACCGATGGGATCTTGGCCCCGGCGCCCGCATCGAGAAGGGCGCCCTTCGGCCCCTCTTCGGTGATCTCGACCTCGCGGAAGCCGAGGGCGGGGGAGATCACAACTCCGCGCACCCCGCCGTCGAGCACGAGGGTGTTCGCCCCCCCGCCGAGGAGGGAGATGGGGAGGCGCTCCTCCCGGCAGCGCGCGATGAGGGCGAGAAGCTCCTCCTCCCCGCGCGGCAGGGCGAGGGCGTCCGCCGGCCCCCCGATCTGGAAGGTGGTGAACTCCGAGAGCGGCGCCCCGTAGCGGATCTCGACGGCGAGGCCCTCCAGCTTCTCCTCCAGCGATTTCGCCACCTTCTCCTCCTGAACAGCCGTGATCATCCGGCCCGCTCCTGATGGTTCTCCCGCTCGGTGAGGCGGTCGAGAAGGTCACGGCCCGCCTTCCACACGTCGCCCGCCCCCAGGGTGAAGACGATATCGCCCGGCCGCACGGCGGCGGCGAGGCGGGCGAGGGCGTCGTCGAGATCCGCCGCCTCCTCGCAGCTCTTGTGGCCGTGGGAGCGGACGCCCTCGGCGATGCCCGCCGCGCTCACCCCCTCGATGGGCGCTTCCCCGGCGGCGTAGATCGGCGCGACGAAGAGGACGTCCGAGTCGTTGAAGGCGGTGTGGAAGGCCTCCCCCAGATCGCGCGTGCGGCTGTAGCGGTGAGGCTGGAAGAGGACGACCAGCCGCCGGTCGGGCCAGCCCTCCCGCGCCGCGCGGAGGGTGACCCGGATCTCCTCGGGGTGGTGCCCGTAGTCGTCCACCAGGATCACCCCCGCCGCCTCCCCCACCCGCTCGAAGCGGCGCTCGATGCCCTCGAATTCGCGCAGGGCCTTTTGGATGACCTCGAAGGGCACGTCGAGCTCGGCCGCCACCGCCGTCGCCGCCAGCGCGTTGTAGGCGTTGTGGCGGCCCGGCATCCGCAGGCGGATCTCGCCCAGCCGCTCCCCCCTCCGGCGCACCGAGAAGACGCCCTCGCCTTCCTCGTGGCGGAAGTCCTCGCCGAGGTAGTCGGCCTGGCTCCCGAAGCCGTAGGTGTAGAAGCGCTTCTCCACCTGGGGGATGAGCTCCTGCACCGTCGGATGGTCGAGGCACAGGACCGAGAATCCGTAGAAGGGCGTCTTGTTCACGAACTCGAGGAAGGCGCGCTTGATCGCCTCGAAGTCGCCGTAGAAGTCGAGGTGCTCCTCGTCGATGTTCGTCACGATGGCGATGGAGGGCGCGAGGCGGAGGAAGCTGCCGTCGCTCTCGTCGGCCTCGGCCACCAGGTACTCCCCCTCCCCCAGCCGCGCGTTCGCGCCCAGGGCGTTGATGCGCCCGCCCACCACGACGGTCGGGTCGAGCCCGCCGGCCCCGAGGACGGCGGCGATGTAGGAGGTCGTCGTCGTCTTCCCGTGGGTTCCGGCGACGGCGATGCTGTACTTCATCCGCATGAGCTCGGCGAGCATCTCCGCCCGGCGGATGACGGGGATCTTCTCTCGGCGCGCGGCGGCGACCTCCACGTTCTCCTGAGTGACGGCCGAGCTGTAGACGACCACGTCGGCCCCCGCGACGTTCTCGGCCCGGTGGCCCATCGTCACCTTCGCCCCCAGGCGGCGGAGGCGGAAGACGGCCTCGTTCTGGGCCAGGTCCGAGCCGCTCACCTCGTAGCCCAGGTTCAGGAGCACCTCGGCGATTCCGCACATCCCGGTTCCGCCGATCCCGACGAAGTGGACGTTGCGGGCGTTGCGGTGCATCGGATGCGCCTCGCTTCTTCTGGCGATCATCTCACTCTCCTCGCGCCGCTCATCCGGCCCGCGCCTCCGACCGGCACAGGGCGGCCACGGCCTCGGAGGGGTCCGTCCTGAATGTGGTGCGGGCCCGCTCCGCCATGGCGGCCAGGGCGGCCCGATTCTTTCCCATCTCGGCCAG
>JAZGDQ010000397.1:0-5241 GCA_036477985.1 bacterium | reverse complement strand
CCCTCCGCCGAAAGGCCCGGCGCCCGCCCGGGCGGGGGCCCCGCGCTTCTCCCGGCTTGAAATTTGTGGCGGTTTGGGTGAAATCTTGTATAGTATTGATATGAATCTGAATTATGCAGTGAACCGGATCAAGGAAGGGGAAGAACTCCCTGCGATGGGACAAGACCGGCCGCCACCGCTTCGGGGCCAACTGCGCCCGCCTCAAGATGAGGGCGCTGGCCTACAACCTGCTCCACATTCTCCGGCGGTTCCGCGTTACGGGAGAGGCGGTCAGGCGGTCCGTCGAGTGGCTGATCAGGCGGCTCATCAAGGCCGGGGCCAGGGTCTCCTATCACGCCAAGAGGCACCACGTTCACGTGGCCTCGGCCTTCCCGCCGGCGCGCCGCTCCCGGGCGGTGTGAAAATCTGCAACTCATTGCGTGACGTTTGCATTGGTTGTGCCAAATCTTTTTCCGGGTTTTGGCACAACCTTTGCGCTCTCTCTCTCTTCTTATCCTCTAGTGTTTTCGCTTTATCCTACTCATCAAAAAACTAATTTCACCGCTCTTCGCCTTTTAAAAACAAGAAACCGGATCGAAATGATATCTACATTCGTGTGTCAACGTCGAGCGCGTCATTTCTGTTCTATGGCTTTGGATGCTGTTTATTCGACAAGCCCAAATTATTTGGAAGGAGTGAGGGTTGAGAGATTTCACTCTCTTTTCGGCTGATACGATGACCCATCGCCGCCGGCGTATCCTTCTTCTCCTGATCATGATCGGCGCCTCCCTCACCGTCAAAAAGCTTCAAAGCTTTTCGAGAAAGCGCGCCCGCCGGCCGGACGCCCTGGTCAACAACGCGGTGGACGCCATGCCCGGCGGCGGGCGCATCACCCTCTCCATCGGGGGGCGGGGGGATGAGGTGTGGCTCACGGTGAGGGACACGGGGGAAGGGATGAGCGAGGATGCTCGCCTTCGCGCGTTCGAACCCTTTTACACGAGCAAGAAGGAGGGCTGGGCGGGGCTTGGCCTCAGCATCGTCTACTCGATCATGGACCGGCCCGGGGGCCAGGCGGAGGTCGAGAGCGTCCCCGGCGAGGGCGCCTCGGTGCACCTCGTATTTCCCGCGGTCCCGTAGACGATGCCCGCCGATGGGGAGGCGAAGGCCCCCTCGGACGCCCTCCGGGCGCCCCCCTCCCGCATCCTGGTGATAGACGACGATTTGGACATCATCAATTCTCTCGAAAACTTATTCGAGGGCGACGGGCACCGCGTCGAAGCCTTCGTCGACGCGCGGGAGGGGCTGAAGCGCTTCGCGGAAGCGCCCTTCGATCTGGTGATTACGGATCTCGTCATGCCGGAGCTGTCGGGCTGGGACGTCGCGGAGACTGTCAAGAAGAAGGGAGGGAAGGTCCCCGTCATCCTGATCACGGGATGGGGAGACGATTTGGATTTTGCAAGGATCGAGAAAAGCGGCATCTCTCAGGTGATCGCCAAGCCGTTCAACATGGCCACCGTCCGGAAGGCCGTCTCCGAGGCGCTCCCCCCCCCCGGATAGGCTCGCCGAAAAACGCGCCGCGCATCCCCTCTCTATCTTGCTCTCGCCGCCGCGCTTGCGGTCGCTGCCGCGCTTCTTATGGCTGCCGCGCGCTGGCGGCCGCCTCCGCGCTTGCGGCGCAGCGGAAGCCCGCGTCGTTGGTCCGCGTGGTGGGAAAGGCCGCCGTCCGGTGGGCGGCGCGGAAGAACTTCCGGTGGCGCAGCGCCCAGCTCCCCCCGCGGAGGACGCGCTCGGCGCCCTTGGCGGGCCCCTTCGGGTTCCGCGCGGGCGCGCGGCGGTAGTAGTCCTCCCCGTAGCGGTCCGCCACCCACTCCCAGACGTGGCCCGCCATGTCCATCGCACCGTAGGGGCTCGTGTGGTTGGCCCGGGCGCGGTCCACCGGATGCGTCCTCTTTCGGCTGTTCCCCCGCCAGATGAGCCGGGAGCCGTCCCAGTCGCTCCCCCAGGGGTACTTCCTCCCGTCCGCGCCGCGCGCCGCCTTCTCCCACTCGGCCTCGGTGGGGAGGCGCTTGCCGAACGAGCGGCAGAAGTCGCGCGCCAGGAACCAGGAGACGCCCACGATGGGTTTCCGCTCGCCGCGGAACCCCGGCCCGTAGTCCTCCTCGGCGCCGCCGAACCGCCCCACCGTCACCGGGCGCTTGTCGATGTAGAAGGCGTCCAGATAGACCCGGCGCTGGGGCCGCTCGTCCGGCCCGCCCTCATCGGAGCCCATGAGGAACCACCCGGCGGGGACGAGCACCATGGGCGCCCCGTCCCTCCCCCGGCGCTCCTTCGGCAGGGCAGTCCCCCCGCCGGGGGCGGCCTCCCCGCCGGGGGCGGCGGCGGCCGGCGCACAAAGGAGGAGGGCGCACAGAGCCGGGAGAGCGAGAAGCGCGGCGCGGGGCATGCTCACTCCTTCAGCGCGTCCGGGATCGAGCCGAACGGGGTGGCGAGAAGGTCGCGGAGGATGCGCAGCGCCTCCTCCCGGTCTCCCCCCGCGATCTCCGCGGGCAGACGCTCCCCCTCGGGCCGGAGGCGTCCCCAAGGGTGGCAGGAGACGCAGGAGAGCGCCTCGCGCCCGATGAGGCGGCGCCCCCGGCGGGGCCCAGCCTCCCCTCCCTCAACGCGCGAACGTGCGGATGTAGAGCACCGCCTTCCAGATCTCCTCGTCCTTCAGGACGAGTTGGTGCGGCGGCATCTCCCTCCTTCCGACGAGGATCTTCCAAAAGAGCGCGCCGTCCGTCATGTGCCGCATGTGCCGCCCGTCGGTGAAATCCCCGGGCGGGACGCTCAGGCTCAGCGCGCTGACTCCCTCGCCGTCCCCCCGGGGGCCGTGGCAGACGGCGCACCGCTTCTTGTAGACGGCCCCGCCCTCGCGGAGGGCCTCCGGCGCGCCCGCGAACGGGTTTTTCCGCGCGGCGAACTCGGGCGGAGCGGTCCACTCGTAGTAGAGCCGCCCCTGCGCCCGCCCGATGGAGGCGGCGAGGAGGAGCGCGCCCGCCGCCGCGCCGAGGAGGAGCCATCTCCCCCGGCGCGGCGCCGTCTGCGTGGACCTTCGGGTCTCTCTCATCCGCGGGGAGCGGCCGCCGCCGCTCTAAGGCTGGAGGACGATGCCGTGGGGGTCTTTGCCGACCGGGATGGTGGCGACGCGCACCCGCTTCTCCAGGTCGATGACGTCCACCACGCCGTTCGCGCGCGTGGTGACGTAGAGCTCCTTCCCGTCGGGCGAGACGGCGATGATGTCGGGCTTCCCGCTCGTCGGGATCTTCGCCAGCACCTGGAAGGTCGCCGCGTCCACCACCGACACGCTGTCGTCCGCGCGGTTGGTGATGTAGACCCGCTTCCCCCCCGGGCCGAAGGTCAGGCCGTGGGGGTCCCGGCCCTGCCGGATCTCCCGGACCACCTCGAGCTTCCCCGTGTCGATGACGCTGACCACCCGGTCCCCGCCCTCGTTCACCCAGACGCTCTTTCCGTCCGGGGAGGCCTCGATGCCCATGACGTTCTTGCCCGCGAAAATGGTCTTGAGGTGCTTGCGGCTCTTGGCGTCGAAGACCGCCACGTCGGCCGTCGCGCCGTTGCTCACGAAGGCGAGGCGGCCGTCGGGCGTGAAGGCGACGAGCATGGGCTTCTTTCCGTGCGATTCGAGCGTGGCGATCCGCCTGCGCGTCGCGGTGTCGATGACGGTGACGGTGTTCTCGCCCACGTTCGCCGTCCAGAGCTGGCTTCCGTCGGGCGAGAGCGTCACGCCGTGGCAGCCCTTCCCCGCCGGGAGGGTGGCGACTTCCTTCATGTCCTTCACGGTGAAGACGCTCACGGAGCCGGTCTTCACGTTGGCCACGTAGAGGAGTTTCCCGTCGCGCGAGAGGACGGCGTTGTGCGGCTTGCCCCCGTTGACGGGAACCTTCCGAATCTCCTTGCGCGTCGCGGTGTCGATGATGCTGAGGGTGTTCTCCCCCTGGTTGGTCACGTAAAGCGTCGCCGCGGAGGCCGGGGCGCCGAGGGCGAGCGCCCACCCGAGCGCCAAGGGGGCGATGCGGCGCCCGCTTCGTGTTCCGGCGGAAGCCTTCATCTCAACTCCTCCTCCTGCGCGCGAAGGCCGTCCGGCGTTTGGCGCGTGGTGTGATCCGGCGGCCGGAGAGGGTCAGTCGGCGGCGAAGGCCACCCGCTTGACCGCCTCCGAGCGCTCGTCGCGGTGGTTCGTGAAGACGACCCGCAGGGGCGCCTCCTTGTCGGCGCGCAGGTGAAAGCCGAAAATCGGATCGTCGCCGACCGCCGAGTTCGGTTCGAGCTTCGTCACCAGCTCCCCGCCGTAGAAGACCTCGACAAGCCGGATGTAGAACGCCGGGCGGCTGCGGACGAAGGAGCCGTCCTGCCGCATGCGCAGCCCGGTCCGGTTCGGATGGCGGATCTTCACCAGGACGCGGATGATCTCCCCCTTCTTGATCCGCCAGGGAATGCGCATCCGCGGCGCCTGCATCCGGTAGGTCCGCTCCTCCTCGATCTGCTTCTTCTCGGCCTCGCGCATCCGGGCCATCTCGTCGTCGGTGAAGACATGGGGGGGACGCTTCCCGGCATCGGCCACGAGGGCTCTCCCGCGCGTTCGGCGCATCAGCAGCCCCCCCGCTCCACCTTCAGGCTCCGGTGGGCGATCCATTTTCCGTGCCGGGTGCATTCGGCCACGACGTAGACCCGGGCCCGGCCCCGGTCCATCCGAAGCGCGGCCGAAAGATGCACCCGCCCGCTCGCCGGGGTGAAGTGGTAGACGCCCTTGCTGATGATGGGGTCGTTGAAGTTGAAGATCTCGATGGACTTGATGTAGTCGCCGGGCCGCTGCTCATGGTCCATGTCGATGACGATGGGGACGTTCGCGCCGTCCCCGGCGACGCGGGGGAGCTGGATCTCGGCCGTGTGGGCCCGCTCGAGCGCCGTGGGATTCTTCGGGTCCTCGGCCGCGCGGAAGCGCCCGAGGGCGGAGAGGGCGTGCGCCTCCCGGAGGCGGCCGCCCCAGGCGCCCAGCAGCCCGCCCGCGCCGGCCAGGGCCAGGAGGCGCAGGAACGAGCGGCGGGTCGGCTCCCAGACGTTTCCCATCGGGTGCTCCTGCCGGCGGCGAGGGGGCCGGCTGCGTTGTCCGATTTCGGGCTTCGGGGGTCTCGCCCCCATTCTGGCCCCAAAGGGGCCGAAATTCCACCGCCCCGTTTTTTACAGAACGCCCGGCCGGCCCCGGAT
>JAZGDQ010000396.1:0-22541 GCA_036477985.1 bacterium | reverse complement strand
TTTGTCCACCCGGTTGAGCGAAGCCGAGTTGATGCAGTAGCGGAGGCCGGTGGGCGGCGGGCCGTCGGGGAAGACGTGGCCCAGGTGCGCGTCGCAGCGCGCGCAAAGGACCTCCACCCGGCGCGTCCCGTGCGAGGAGTCCTCCCGCTCGGCGACGTTCTCCCCGACGGCGGGCTCCCAGAAGCTGGGCCAGCCCGTCCCCGAGTCGAATTTCTCCTCCGAGCGGAAGAGCGCCGCCCCGCAGCAGACGCAGGCGTACCCCCCCGCCTCCTTGCTGTCGCAGTACTCCCCCGTAAAAGGGGGCTCCGTCCCCCCCCGGCGCGTCACCGCGTACTGCTCCGGGGTGAGGAGTCTCTCCCATTCCTCGTCGGATTTTGTGATTTTATCGGCCATGGCCGGGCCCCTCCTCGAATCGGCGCGGGCGGCTTTCCGCCCCCTTTTGGGATCGAGCCCATTGTATCGCGTCCCGCACGGTGAGGGACACGATCGCCGGGGAGGGAACGCGCCCGTCCGCCGGCGAAAAACGGATTCGCCCCTCCTGAATCCGCGCGCCGCTCCTCCGGCGGCCCCGGCCGGGGGGGCCCCAGAGAGGGCGGGGGGCGGGGAATTGGTCCAATTGCCAAGGGGATGGGCCTATGATAAAAATTTTGTCTATCGAATCTGCTTACATCGGATAGCCCGTGTTCTCGGACGCAGCAGGGGTGGAATGTATGGATCGCGCCGAAGTGCCCGACCTGGAGGACGATCCCCTCGCGGATGTCGAGGACGAGGAATTCGAGGGGAAGAAGCGGGTGGTGGATGTTCTCTATCCCATCGGCTTCATGATCCTCTTCCTCGTGGCCTGGCAGGCCATCGTCCGGATCCTCGACATTCAGCAGATCATTGTCCCCCCGCCCACCGATGTCGCCGCTTCCCTGGTCGAGGACTGGTCCTACCTTCTCTACCACACTTGGATCACCGGAGTGGAGGTGTTTCTCGGGTTCCTGGCCAGCGCGGTGCTGGGGGTTCCGGCGGGCATCATGTTGGTCTGGTCCCGGACCCTGGAGCGGACGCTGATGCCCATCTTCGTCACCTCCCAGACCATCCCCAAGATCGCCATCGCCCCCCTCTTCATCATCTGGTTCGGAATCGGCCTCCTCCCCAAGGTCATCGTCAGCTTTCTCATCGCCTTCTTCCCGGTGGTGATCTCCACCTCGGTGGGCTTGCGGACGGTGGAGCCCGAGATGATCGACCTCATCCATTCCATGAACGCCTCAAAGTGGCAGGTTTTCACCAAGGTGCGGATTCCCAACTCGCTCCCCTTCGTGTTCAGCGGCCTGAAGATCGCCACCGCCTTCGCCACCGTCGGTGCGGTCGTGGGGGAGTTCGTCGGCTCCGACAAGGGGCTGGGCTTCGTCCTCATCGTCTCCAACTCGATGCTGGAGACGCCGCAGCTTTTCGCCGCCCTGATCCCCTTGTCCCTGATCGGAATCCTCCTCTACCTCGTGGTGGCCAAGCTGGAGAAAGTGCTCATTCCCTGGGACGTGGCCGTGCGGGGCGAGGACACCATGATGGCCATGTAGCGTCCGGGCTGAAGGGCGCCCGGGCGCATTTGGGCGGAATCCTCCCCCACGAGGGGGAAATATAGAGGGAGAAATCCCGAAAGGAGGGCAGGATGAGAAGATTCGGATTGTTGTCGATCGTTCTGGCGCTGTCCCTGATGGCGGCCGGGCCGGCCGCCGCCGAGAAGCTTCGGCTCCACACCGACTGGGTAATGGCCGTCTCGGGCGACATCCCTCCCTTCTTCCTCGGGGTGGAGCGCGGCTACTACAAGGCCGAAGGGATAGACTTGGAGATTCTCGGCGGCACGGGCTCGGGCAACGCCGTCAAGGTGATCGCCGCGGGGACCTACGAGCTGGGCTTCGCCGACTTCGGCTCCCTCATCATGGGCCGCCTCCACGGCGCCAGAGTGAAGGCCGTCATGGGGCTCCTCCAGCAGGGAGGCGGCTCCTTCATCTATCTCAAGAAGTCGGGCATCCGCACCATGAAGGATCTCAAGGGGAGGTCCATCGCGATGTCGCCGGGCGGCTCCGAGGACGCGAGCGTCCGCGCCGTTATGGCCCTGAACGGGCTGAAGATGAGCGACGTCAAGTGGCAGTACATGCCCGGCATGGGCAAGATCTTCGCCGTCATCGGCGGGAAGGCCGACGCCGTCGGGACGCTGTGGAACAAGATGGTCCCCTTCATGGAGTCCAAGGGGCAGAAGGTGGGCTACCTCGCCTTCGCCGATTACGGCGTGAACCTCCTCCACAAGGGGATCTTCGTCAACACCGGCTACCTGGCGAAGAACAAGGGCGTCATCCGCCGCTTCGTCCGGGCCAACCAGCGCGCCTGGCTCGCGGCCACCTGGGACCCCGAGGCGGCGATCGACGCCTTCCTGCGGAGGTTCCCCAAGAAGAAAAAGGACAAGCCCGTCTTCATGAAGGTGCTGAGCCATTCGCTGGGGATGACCCACACCCCCAACAACCAGGGGAAGCCCTTCGGATGGATGAGCGCGAAGGACTGGGAGAGCTCCCAGTCGGTTCTCGTCAAGTACACCCCGAAACTGGGGGGAAAGTCGCTTCCGGTGAGCGAGTTCTTCACCAACGAGTTTGTCCCCAAGTAGGCCCCGTGGGACGGATCGAAAGGAGGGCATGAACGGCCCCTCATGAGACACGCCATCGAAATCGACGGGTTGCGGATCGTTTACCCGTCCAAGGCAGGGTCGGTTCACGCTCTGGAAAACATCAGCCTGGTGGCCGAGGACGGAGAGTTCATCTCCGTTCTCGGCCCCAGCGGCTGCGGCAAGAGCACCCTGATGAAGGCCGTCGCCGGACTGCTCTCCCCCCGGCGGGGGAGCGTAAAGGTCTACGGCGAGGTGGTGCGCGGGCCCACACCCAACGTGGGCATTGTTTTTCAGAACGCGGTTCTAATGAACTGGCGCACCGTCCTCAAGAACATCATGCTTCAGGTAGAGGTCCGCGGCCTGGACCTTGAGATCCACCGCAAGCGCGCCATGGAACTCATCAAGCTGGTGGGGATCGAGGGCTTCCACGACCACTACCCCTTCCAGCTCTCGGGCGGGATGCAGCAGCGCGCCTCGATCTGCCGCGCCCTCATCCACGACCCTCCCCTCCTGCTCATGGACGAGCCCTTCGGGGCGCTGGACGCCCTCACGCGCGAGTCGATGAACCTCGAGCTTCAGCGCATCTGGCTCGAGAGCAAGAAGACCATCCTCTTCATCACCCACAGCATCTCCGAGGCCGTCTTTCTGGCCGACCGGGTCATCCTCCTCTCCGAGCGCCCCGGGCGAATCCGCTCCGTCACGCCCGTGGATATCCCGCGCCCGCGGGACATGTCCACCATGGAGGACCCCAAGTTCGTCCACATGGTGGGCGACATCCGCCGCCAGCTGCAGTCCGCCGGAAAGGTCGACTGAGAAGAGGCGGGCGGGTTCGCTCCGGCCCGCGCTCCCTACGCCAGCCCCATCTCGCCCGCTTCTTTCGTGCAGACGCCGAGGGCGGCGGCGAGGTAGACCCGCGCGGCCTTCACGAGGTTTTCGACCGAGACGTGCTCCCCGACGGCGTGCATGAGCCCCTTGGCCGCCGCGTCGGGATGCATCCGCCCGCCCGGCCCGTAGCACACGCAGGGGATCTCGTAGTGGTTGAAGTGGGTGGAGTCGGCCGCGGCGCGCCGCATGAGGAGGGGGGAGGGCGCGCCGAGGACCTCCTCGTGGGCCGCCCGCACGGCGCGCACGAAGGGGGTCTCCGGGTCGAGCAGGGTGGGGGGATCGTTCACGTAGAAGGAGAGTTCGGCCTCCTCGGTCTCTCCCGCCTCGGCGGCGCGCCGCAGGAGGCTCCGCAGCTCCCGCTTCACCTCGTCCGCCGTCTGGCCGGGCACGGTGCGGATGTCGAGGTAGAGGCTGGCCTCGATGGGATTGCGCGAGAGGCGCCAGGGCATCCCCCCCCGGATGCAGGAGATCGTGACGTTGGGCCGCTCCCCCATGCACTCGTGGCGCGATTCGTAGCCGGGGGTCCACTCCCGCACGGCGCCCAGGATGCCGTGAATGGTCTCGATGGCGTTGGTGATGCCCGGCTTGTTCGAATACACGCTGTGGCTCACGGTGCCGCGCGCGGTGATCTTGGCCCAGAGGCAGCCCAAATTTCCGGTCGAGACCTGGAGGTCGGTCGGCTCGGCCAGGATGGCGAAATCGCTCGTCACCCCGTGGAGGATGAGGTGGCGCGTCCCGGTTCCGTAGCCCGCGAAGGATTCGCCCTGGAACTCCTCGATGGGCGCCTTTTCGATCTCCCCGACCACGCCGGCGAGGGTGAGGTCCCCGCGCAGGGGGATCTCCTCTTTCGCGATGGCCTCCAGCGCCGTGAGGGTCGAGGCCAGGCCGCTCTTCATGTTGTTCGCCCCCAGGCCCCAGATCCACCCGCCGCGGTGGACCGCCTTGGCCTTGAAGCCCTCCCCGGTGAGGTAGTCCTCGTCCCCGTCGTAGGAGGTGTCCATGTGGCCGGTGAGGAGGAGGTTGGCCCCGTCCCCCGCGCCCGGGAGGACGCCGACGGCGTTGGGCCGCCCGGCGCTCACCTCCTGGAGCTCGGTGCGGCAGCCCGCGCGGGCGAGCCGCCCGGTGAGGTATTCGGCCATCTCCCGCTCCCCCCCGGTCGGGCTGGGGATGTCGACCATCTCCATCAGGGTCGTGCGAAGGGCCTCGGGGGTGATGTGCCGGGACGCGCGCTCGAAGTCGGGGTGGGGCATGTCTCCTCCCTTCGGGTCGGGTGAAGGATTCGGCTCCCCGGCACACTAAGCGGAATCTTTTAGAGAGGCAAGACGAATGGGGGGCGCGACCGCGCCATTCCGGGCGCTCGGTTTGACGCGGAGGCCCTTTTGTAATACTCCGTTTGGCGGCGACCCTTTTGGTCGGCTTCTCCCCGCAGACGGATTTTTTGGCCAACTTCTCTTTTCAGGGGAGGGGACTTGAGATGCCTTCCTACGAGTTCCGGTGCGGTAAGTGCGGAAAGAAGGTGACCCTCGCTCTTTCCGTCTCTGAGTACACGAAAAAGACCCCGAAGTGTCCCAAGTGCGGAAGCAAGCGTCTGGAGCGGATCATCACCTCGTTCCAGGTCCAGACTTCCAAGAAGAGCTGATCCTTTCCCGGGGCCGGGGGAAGGGGGGCGGCGCAGAAGGGGAGGCGGAGCCTTTGACGGAAATCGGCCGGGACCCGGAGCGTCTCCGGGCGCTGCGGGAGGAGCGTCTCCGGCGCACGGCGGCGCTTTGCGCCCAGGCGCATCCCTTCTACCGGCGCCGCTTCGAGGAGGCGGGCGCCGGCCCAGAGGACCTCCGCACCCTGGAGGACCTGGAGAAGTTCCCCCTCACGCGCAAGTCCGACTTCATGGATGACCCCGAGGCGTTCCGGCTCGATCCCGCCGCCCTCGGCGAGCTCCCCTTCGAGGAGCGCACTCTGTGGAACGTGGCCTACACCACGGGCACGACGAGCGGGCGCCCCTCTCCCTTCTTCAACACCACCCACGATCAGTACCACATCATGCTCCAGGCGCGGGTCTGCAACGAGGTCGAGGGCCTTCGGCGCGGGGACCTCATCGCCAACCTCTACCCCCTCTCCCCCATGCCCCTGGGCGGGTTCCTCTGCTGCGTCCGGTCGGCCGAGATCATGGGCCTGCCCGTGGTGAGCGCCCTGACGGGGAGCCCCCATCCGGACTACCCCGTGCGCCGGAGCCTGGATGAGGCGGTCGATTGCGTGGCCGCCGCGGACCCCACCGTGCTCTGGGGCGTGCCCAGCTTCGTGCGCCGCTTCCTGCGCCGGGCCCGGGAGCTGGGAGCGGCCCTGCCGCGGGCCCGGATGGTTCTCACGACGGGGGAGGCGGTGAGCGCGGCCCTGCGGGAGGAGTACCTGGACCACCTGCGCCACTTCGGGGCGGAGGACCCCCAGGTGCGCGCGCGCTATGCGGCCACCGAGATGCAGGGAGGGCTCGTGCAGTGCGTGAACGGGGCGGCGCCCCACAACGTCGTGCCCGAGCTCTATTTCCTCGAGGTGGTGGACCCCGAGACGGGGCGGCGCCTGCCCGAGGGGGAGGAGGGACACGTCGCCCTCACCCACCTGCACCGGCGGGGGACGGTGTTCCTCCGCTACCTCATCGGGGACCTCATCGGGCTGCGCGAGGAGGCCTGCCCCCACTGCGGCCGGCTCGGGGAGCGGATCGTGCGCGCCCCCTACCGCACGGGGGACCTGATCAAGATCAAGGGAATGCTCATCAACCCGGAGATCGTCTTCGAGACGCTCTCGGCCGAGCGGGCCATCCGCGAGTTCCAGATCGTCTTGCGCAAGAGCGACCCGGGAGACCCGGACTCGATGGACGAGTTCCTCGTCCGCCTCGAGGCCGACGGGGCCGACCGCGAGTGGCTGGCGCGGGAGGCGCCGGGCTGGGTGCAGAAGGCCGTCATGGTGCGGCCCCGGGTGGAGTTCGCCGCCCCGGGCGAGATTCACGACCCGATGCGCGACATCAAGGCGCGGCGCCTGGTGGACGAGCGGAAGGGGTAGGGGAGAGGATCGGGGGGGCGAAAAAAAGCCCGCCGCAGGGGCGGGCCGTTTCGCCGGGGAGGGGATCAGACGCCCAGGTAGCGCTTGCGCGTCTCGTGGTCCTCGAGGAGGTCGCCCGAGGGGCCCTCCCACTGGATCTGGCCCTTTTCGATCAGATAGGTCCGCTTGGTGATGGTGAGGGCCATCTTGAAGTTCTGCTCGACGAGAAGAATGGCGATTCCCCTCTGCTGAATCTCCACCAGCACGTTCCGGATGGTTTCCACGTAGGCGGGCATGAGCCCCTCGGTGGGCTCGTCCAAGAGCATGAGCTTGGGCTCGGTCCCCAGCCCGCGCGCCATGGCCAGCATCTGCTGCTCGCCGCCGCTGAGCTGGCTCCCCTTGTTGGAGACGCGCTCCTTGAGGGGGGGGAAGAGGGTGAAGATCTTGTCGATGAACTCGTCGAGGTTCTTGGCGCCGTCCACCGGGAGGCGGCTGATCTTGAGATTCTCGAACACCGTCAGGTTGGGGAAGACCTGCCGGTCCTCGGGGATGAGGGAGATCCCCTTCTGGGAGACCAAGTGGGTGGGCAGGGTGGTGACGTCCTCCCCGTTCAGGGAGATCTTCCCCGTCTGGGGCTGGAGCAGGCCCATGATGGTCTTGAGGGTCGTGGTCTTGCCCGCCCCGTTGCGGCCGAGGAAGGCGACCGCTTCGCCCTCGCCGACCTTGAGGGAAAGGTCGTGGAGGACGTGGCTCAACCCGTAGTATGTGTTGATCTTTTCGACTTCGAGCATCACTCCCTCAGGTAGACGCGCTGAACTTCCTCGTTCGCGCGAATTTCATCGACGCTCCCCTCGGCGAGAAATTCCCCGTTGTGGAGAACGGTGATCTTCTCCGAAATCTCCATGACGATTTCCATGTCGTGCTCGACGAGGATGATGGTGAGGGGGTCGGCCAGGCCGCGGATGAACTCGGCCGTCTGCATGGACTCCTCCGGGCTCATCCCGGCGGTGGGCTCGTCCAGCAGGAGCAGCACGGGGTCGGTGGCGAGGGCGATGCCCATCTCCAGGTAGCGCTGCTCCCCGTGGGCGAGCGTTCCGGCCAGCTCTTCGCGCTTCTCGGTGAGCTGGATGCGCTCGATGATCCCCTCCGCTTTCTCGATGAGTTCCTTGTGTTCGTTCACGCCGGTCCACATGTTGAAGGTGGTCTTGCGCGACTGGGCCGCGATCCGGACGTTCTCGAGGACGGTGAGCTGGGGGAAGATGTTGGTGATCTGATAGGTGCGGCCGATCCCCTTGTGGGAGCGCTCAAAGGTGGAGAGGGCGGTGATGTCCTCGCCCTGGAAGGTGACCTGGCCCGTGGTGGCCTCGAGGTCTCCCGCTATCATGTTGAAAAAAGTGGTCTTCCCCGCTCCGTTGGGGCCGATGATGGAGCGCAGCTCGCCCGCCTCGACGAAGTAGTCCACGTTGTTGACGGCGATCAGGCCGCCGAAGTGCTTGCTCAGGCCCCGGGTTTCAAGGATGGGCATCGCTGGGCTCCTGCTGAGCCGGTGGAGAGGAGGTCTCGGCCCCGCCGCCTGTCAATTGGGCGAGCCGCTTCTCCCGGTAGGTGACCGTCCAGTTGCGGATCGACCCCAGGATGCCGGAGGGCAGGAAGAGGACGATGAGGATGAAGATGCCGCCGACCCACGCCTCCCAGTACTGGAAGATCGCGAGGTATTTGACGAATTCGGTGCTCATGAGCTGGCGGAGGTACCAGTAGATGAACGAGCCCACAGCCGGGCCGAGGAAGACGCCCGCCCCGCCGAAGAGGGAGATGATGACGATCTGGCCCGAGGTGACGAAGTGGATGTTCTCGATGGGAACGGACTCGCCGTAGATGATGGAGAGGGAGCCCGCCAGGCCGGAGAGGGCGCCGCTGAGGACGAAGGCGCACAGGCGGACCTTGCCGGTGTTAAAGCCGCAGTTGCGCGCGCGCGTTTCGTTCTCGCGGACCGCCTTCAGGACCTGGCCGAACGGCGAGCGCAGGATCTGCCACACGACGGCGGTGGCGCAGGCGACGATGAAGTAGATGAAGTAGTAGGTGACCGTCGCGTCCATGACCCCGACCCGGATGCCGAGGCTGCCGAGGCGCATGTTCTCCAGGCCGCCCAGGCCGTCCGTTCCGCCCGTGATGTCGTCGAACGTTTGGGCCGCGTAGTAGAAGACCATGCTCAGGGCGAGGGTCACCATGGCGAAGTACACGCCCCGCTTGGAGCTGACCATCAATCCGATGAGCCAGGCGAAAACGGCGGAGACGATGATCGCCGAAACCACCGAGATCTCCAGCGGCATGACGGAGAAGGTGTTCGTGATCCAATCGGGGACGGGGGTGCCCTTCTTGAACCAGGCGTGCATCAGGCCCAGGGTGTAGCCGCCGATGCCGAAATAGGCGCTGTGGCCGAGGGAGAGCATTCCCGTGTTCCCGAGCAGGATGTTGAAGGCGGTGCCGAAGAGGGCGTAGATGAGAATTTGAATCATCAGCGGCGTGCTGGGCACGAAGCCGCGGATGTTGTCGAGAATTTCGGCGAGCCTCTCCTGGTCCGCGTCCTCGGCGGTGATGATCCAATCGTTCAGGCCGCCGATGAGGAAGGGGTAAACCGCGAGCACCGCCGCCAGGATGATGATACCGTAGTTATCCAGGACCTCGAAGAGCCAGGCCCAAAATTCCTTGAGGGTGAAGCGGTTTCCGGAGCGCTCTTTCGCCACGTCGAATCTGTCTCCCGTGAAGGGTTAGTCGAAAGCGCCTTCCTGGCCGAACAACCCTCGGGGGCGAAGCAGGAGAATGAGGGACATCACGATGAAGAGCAGGATGTCGGACGCTTTTTCCCAGAACTGGGGGCCGATCATGGTCCCCGAGAGATTATCGATCACGAACTGCGTGCGTCCGATCAGGGGGGTGAGGGCCCACAGCTGACCGATGATCAGGCCTCCGATCACGGGCCCGATGAAGCTGCCCATTCCCCCGACGACGACGACGATGAAGGTCTGAATCAGGACGTCGTCGCCCATCGTGGGGTCCACGGCGAAGAGGGGGGAGATCATGACTCCGGCGAAGCCGGCGAGCGCGATGCCCAGGCCGAACGTCAGGGTCCACACCCGCGATACGTTGATGCCCAGGACCTGGACCATGATGTTGTTGCTCGTCCCGGCCCGGATCACCATCCCCAGGTTCGTCCGGAAGAGGAGGATCCAGAGGGCGACGACCAGGGTGGCGGTGACCAGAATCACGAAGATCCGGTAGGCGGAGACGTTGAAGACGCCGATCTCGAGCAGGGAGAAGTTGAACATGGGGGGGATGTTGAAGGGTTTCCCAGGGCGTCCCCAGATCAAGCGGACGAAGTCGGGCAGAAAGATCGAAAGCCCGAACGTGATGAGCACGCCCGAGAATCGGGCGTTCGGCGTGTTGTAGATGCGGCTGATGATGACTTTCTCGAACACCATTCCGATGCCGAACATGATGATCGGAACGGCGGCGAGGGAGATGATGAAGCCGACGTTGGAGCCGAAGAAGGGCGCGATCACAAGGTTCACGACGGTGAAGCCCATATAGGCCCCGAGCATGTAGAAGACGCCGTGGCCGAAGTTGATGATTCCCATAAGGCCGAAGATGATGGAGAGGCCCATGGCGAGGAGCACGTAGAAGCTCCCCTGGACCAGCCCCAGGAAAAGGTGCTGCAGAAACTCGGTTAGCTCGACGCCGCCCTGGGGCAATTTCCTCCCCCACTGCCTTTCCTGCGTAAACGAAGAAAAGACCAGGGTGGCCCCGCTGGGGGCCACCCTGGCCCCTTCATAATTCAACCGGTGTTTCTTTTCAACCCCTAGACGCGCTCGCTGGCCGGACCCTTGAGGCCCTTCGCGGCGCAGCCGAGGGTGATCTCCGTCCCGCCGGACTCGCCGACGATCTTGAGGTGGTCGAAATTGGTCTTCATCGCGGCCTTCGACTGGCCCTTGAGGAAGAAGACCTCCGAGAGGCAGATGTGGTCGCACGCGCGGATAGTGCACCTGCCCTTGGAGTACTGGAACGAGCGGCCTTCGAGGACCTTGGCCAGCTTGAAGTGATCCTTGCGCTTGTAGAGCTTGGTCTCGCGGGCCGCTTCCAGGATGAGGCGGGTGAGGTCGTGCGCCAGCATGCCGTAGCCCGAAGCCGGGCGGCCCCGACGCGCGAGGAACTTGTCGTTGAGCTTCTTGGCGTTGGGGTAACGGTCCTTGAGGGAGAAGTGCCACATCGCCCCCGCGAGGAAGCCCTCGTAGGCGCCCTTGCCGGCGGCCTCGGGCATGGTGATCTCGGTGCCGCCGATGACGATCTGGACCCTCTTGTTGAGGCCCGACTCGATCGCCTGCTTCACGAAGGCCACCTGGCGCTTGCCCCAGTTGATGACGTAGAGGACGTCGGGCTTCGCCTTGAGGATCTTGGGGAAGTTCGCCGAATAGTCCATCGAGGTCGGGAACGGCACCCAAGAAACCGAGCGGTTGATGGCGAAGTCGAAGCCGTATTTCTTCGAGAGGACCTCCCAGGCGGGCATGAACATCTTCGGCCAGATGTAGTCGTCGGCGAGGATGTACACCTTCTTGCCCAGCTTCTTCTGGTTGATGTAGGCGGCCGCGGCCGCGGAGAGCTGGTAGGGCGAGGTGTTCACCGTAAAGAAGAGGGGGGACATCTTCTTCGCGTTCTTGGGGGTCGAGATGATGTGCTGCGGGTAGTTCGCGTACAGGATCTTGCGCTTGCGGGAGAGCGCGTTGAAACGCACCTCCTCGGGGCCGACCATCGCGCCCGAGAGGAAATCGATCCGGTGGTTGTCGAGCAGGTCGAGGGCGTGGGTGGTGGCCTGGTCCCACTTGAACTGATCGTCGCGGAAGAGGAACTTCACCTGACGCCCGTCGATGCCGCCCTCTTTGTTGATGTCTTCGATGGCGATGCGCGCCCCTTCGACCTGATCGAAGGCCTCGGTCGCGTAGGGGCCGGTGGTCGGGGTGATCATTCCCCATTTGATCGGCCTGGCGCCCAAGCCTTCCTTCAGGAAGGGGGGGGCGGTCTGGGCGGCGATGGCTCCACCGATCAGGCCGGCGCCCTTGAGAAAGCTTCTGCGTTTGATCCGGCTCGTCATCACGATTCCTCCTGTTGCGTTTCGGTAGGTTGGTCGTGCCGATCCCTTCGAAAACGAAGCGAAAGCCGGAGGGCCCCGCCCCTTCCATCAATTCGGGAGTCGCAGGCGTCGCCTACAAAACCCCTTGCGATTTGAATTCCGAAAGAGATGAAATCCTATTCACTTCTCCCCGCGATGTCAAGGTTTCAAAATCCGGGAAAAAGGCCCAGAAAATGGCCCAAATATAGAGTGCGCACCCAGGCTTCATTAATTTTAGTATTTTTTGGCGAGGCATGGTTGCCGGTCAATTTTAATTAGAAATTGTGAATAATTATATCCAAACTTATAACGGACGAGCCGCACAGTTTATTCCGCGGCCGGGAAATTTTTTTGAGAGGGGGGCGCTGCCGCCGGAGGGGGGCCGGGCCGATTCGCCGCCTCCGCCCGCGAGGGGAGCGCCCCGCGCCGCCGGCGGGGGTTGTTCGGCAGAAGGGGGGAATGTCTGGTAGAGTGGGGCTTTCCGGCCCGTCCGGGGCTCTCGGCGGAGCGGGATTTCGCATCATCCGATTTCGGGGGGGAGGGCATCCAGCCGTGTTCAAGAAAATCCACCATGTCGGCCTCATCACCGACGACATGGAGCGGACCAAGCGGTTGTTCATCGAAAAGCTGGGCTGTGAGCCGAACCGGATCCAGGTGGCCGATACGGGTTGGGCCCACGCCACCTTCCTCCGCATGGGCGACGTCGAGATCGAGATCATGCAGCCCTACGATCCGAATAACCACTACACCAAGATGCTCGAGCGCAACGGGGGGCCCTGCTTCTCCCACATCGCGTTTTCGGTCCCCGACACCGGCGCCGCCGGGAAGCATTTCGCCGACATGGGGGTCAAGTTCCTCGATGGATTCGGCCCGGGAACCTACACCCCCCGCGGGTATGAGATCATCTTCCTGGACCCCTCCGAGACCGAGGGGCTTGTCGTTCAGGTGGCCTCGGACGTTCCGGCCAAGGACATGGGCTACTGAGGGGGGGGAGGGCCGATGCCCCGGAAATTCGGGGATAGAGGACGTGAAGGGCTCTGCGGGGCCCGGTGAAGATTCCCCCCACGGGGATGAAGATTTCGAAAATATGGGAAAAATGATAGCATGAATTGCAGCCCGGCCTGGGAGGCGCCGGGCCGCTCCTGGCGGTGAATTGAGCGGGCCGAAATGCTGGGAGCGGAGGCGCTCCCGAGACTCCCGGATGAATGTGAAATTCAGGAGAATTGACAAGCCTTTTCCCGGGTTGCGTGCGCCGCTGATTGGGCTTCGCCGATGAGAGGCCCGCTGATGTGAGGATCGCCTGGTCATGCTTCCGATCGGCTTGAACATTCAGATTATCGGCTTCTTGGACAAGCGCAAGCTCCGCTCGCGCGTCATCGGCTGGGTCGAGGGCGAGTACATCATCATCGAACATCCCATGGCCCAGGGGGAGCCCGTCCTCCTGCCCAAGGACGCCGCCGTCATCTGCCGCGGGCTGAGCGAAGGGCGCCTCTACGGCTTCAAGTCCCACGTCCTCCACGCCATGACCAAGCCCTTTCCCTACCTGTTTCTCGTCTATCCCCGGGAGATCGAGGTGCATTCGGCGCGCCAGGGCTCCGGGGTGGACGTCGACATCGTCGCCTCCGTGGTCCTGTCCAGGAGTGACGGGGACTCGCCGCCCGAGGGGGCGGAGAAGATTGAGGGGAAGATTCAAAACCTCAGCGCCTCGGGGTGCCTCATCTCCTTGCCCCCCGAGGTGGAGCCCACGAATTTCGCGTTCCTCTCCTTCGAGCTTCCCGACAAGAACTCTGTGACGAATCTCAAGGGAACCATGAGCGAAGATCAGCAGGCGATGGGGGAGGGCTCCTACGAACTCGAGTTCAACGAGGAGGACTCCGCCGTCGAGCCCGTGTTCAATTTCGTCCATCTCGCGAACAAGATCCTCGCCCAGACCGACGTCGGGGGAAGTTGAACCCTCCCTCCTCCCGTCGGTCGGTTCGCAACCTCCCGCGCTCCCCTCCGCTGAGCGCCTCGCCGCCCCATTTTGAAAAGCCCGAAGAGCGCGCGCCGGCGGATTCTCCGCCTCCCCCCTTCCTCCTCCCTCCCTCTTCGCGCGCCGGTCCCGCCCCCCCGGGCCCGCCGGAGGGGGCCGGTCGGCCTCTCGAAAATTCTTCCATCCGGTTGAATTTATTTCGAGTATCCGAACGACCAAGCCTCGGGATGGGGGCGGGGGCCGCCCCCCCCCGGGATTCGGCCGCGCGTTCGGCGAAAAACCCCCGGAATTCAAGAGGAATCTCGGTTTTTTCGCCCGGCTCCCCGCCGGGTTGCGTGGTTTTTGAAATTCGGGGGGGTATGGTGATATACTTCTTGAATTACGGTATTTTTTTTCACTACCGCCTCAAACCGGAATTCTCTCCATCCCACCGAAGATCAGCCGGGAGGCGCCGTAACCCACCTTGGCGAAAAAGACCGAGGACCTGACGAAGATAATGGCGGAGCGTTGCGCCGACGCCATCCTCGCCGTCGATCGCGAGGGGGTCGTGCGCTTCATGAACGTCGCGGCCGAGCGCCTCTTGAAAAAATCCGCCAGGAAGATGATGGGCGAGGTGATCAACCTTCCCGTCGATCCGGCGCGCGCCCAGGAGGTGAGCATCCCGCGGGGGGGGCACGACTCGATCGTGGCCGAGATTCTGAGCTCCGAGGTCAAATGGGGCAGGGAGAAGATCTACATCCTCTGCCTGCGCGACATCACCGACCGCGTTCGGCTCGAGGAGCAGTTGCGCGCGCTCTCGAACATCGATCCCCTGACGGGCCTTCTCAACCGAAGGGGCTTTCTCACGTCGGCGCACCAGCAGCTGAGCCTGGCCCAACGCACGAAGCGGGAGATGTCGTGCTTTTTCCTGGACCTCGACGGCCTGAAGGCCATCAACGACGCCCAGGGCCATATGGAGGGGGACCAGGCGCTCATGGACGTCGCCCGGATCCTGGAGAAAACCTTCCGCGAGCCCGACATCATCGGCCGCTACGGCGGCGACGAGTTCGCCATCCTGGCCGTCGAGGCCAAGGGCAGGAGCGCCTCGGCGATCGCCTCACGCCTCACGTCGAACCTGAACGCCCACAACAAGAGTAAGCGGAAGGAGCGCAAGCTCTCCTTCAGCCTCGGGGTCGCGAACTTCAACCACGGGAAGAACGCCACCATCCAAAATCTGATCGATGAGGCGGACGAGCTGATGTACAAGAACAAGAGCAAAAGGGCGCGCAGGACGTAGTCCCGAACCCCCCTCGGCTCCCTCCCCCCTTCCGGCGATACGGCGGCGCGAAAAGAGGCGGCCCCTTCTCCCAGCCGCCGCTCCCCTCAGACCTTCACCTTCCGATCGGCGAGGCGCAGGATGGCCGCGGCCAGCACCTCGGCCCCCGCCACCAGATCCGCAAAGCGGGTGAACTCCGCCGGCGTGTGGGAGAGCCCCTTCACCGAGGGCACGAACACCATCCCCATGGGGCAGATCTCGGCCATCCGGCAGGCGTCGTGGACCCCCCCGCTCGTGACGGCCATGGCGGGGTGGCCCGCGTGGGCGGCGGCGCGGAAGAGCGCGCGGCGGACGGCCGGGGAGGCCGGGCAGGGGGGGAGCTGCGCCTCCAGCCGAAGCCGGCTCCGCACCCCGCGCGACTTCCGGATTCGCGCCAATGCTCTTTTCATCCGCTTGAGCATGGCCCGCATCGGGGGGGCGGTCTTCGCGCGAAGGTCGAAGGAGAGGTCCGCCCCGCCCGGCACGATGGAGACCCAGCCCGGCTGGGCCGACATCTCTCCGAAGGTGAGGGTGAGGCGGTGGCGCCCGGGCGCCCTGCGCACGGCGTCCTCCATCTCCACCATGAGGGCGGCGGCGGCCATGGCGGCGTCGCGCCGGTAGGCCATGGGCTGGCCCCCCGAGTGGGCGGACACCCCCTCGAAGCGGATCCGGCCCCGGATGTAGCCCACCACGGTGTCGACGATGCCGATCGGGACCTTGGCCGCCTCGAGGACGGGGCCCTGCTCGATGTGGAGCTCGAGGAAGGCCTTGAGCCGCCCCTTGGGGAGGGCGCACCGCCGCGCCCGGGCGGGGTCCCCCCCCGCCGCGCGGAGGGCGTCGTAGAGGGACTTCCCCGTCGGGGGGTGAACGGCGGCGCGCATCTCGGCCGCCCCCACGCGCCCGGCGAGGACGCTGGAGCCGAAGACCGTCATCCCGCAGGAGGACTCCTCCCCCTGGAGGGCGGCGACCTCGAGGGGATGGTCGTGGGGGGCGCCCGCCTCGGCGATCCGGCGGACGGCCTCCAGCGCGGTGAGCACCCCGCCCGGCCCGTCGAAGCGCCCGCCGGGGTTCTGGCTGTCCAGGTGGGAGCCGATCATGACGGCGGGCAGGCCCCGCCCGCGCCCCTCCTTGCGGCCGAACAGGTTGCCCGCCGCGTCCACGCGGATTTTGAGCCCGGCCCGCTTCATCCAGCCGGCCACCAGGTCGCGCACCCGGTTGTACTCGGGGGTGAAGGCCACCCGCGCGAGCCCCGTTTTCCCCACGCGCCCGATCCGGGCCTGGGCGTCGAACTCCCGCCGCATCCGGGCCCGGTCGGCCCGCAGGGCGCCCTTCGGTTTTCCGGCCAAGGCTTCCCCTCCCGGCTAAAAGAGCTCCTCGGGGACGGGGACGCCCTCGTAGTCCTCTCGGACGAGGGGGCGGTCGGGCTCGATCCCGAGGAGGCCGAAGTAGTGGTAGGTGTGCCGAATGTGCTGGACGGCGTGGCCGAGCGCCATCTCGAGAAGCTCGTGGACGGTGACGGGGCCCATGTAGCTCACGATCTTCTTGGCGAGGCGGTCGCGCTCGTTCTCGAGGAAGTCGGCGAGCTTGACCTCGATCTGGTCGGCGTAGGCGCAGATGTCCCCGGCGGTCCGGTAGTCCTCGGCGAGGGTCTCGTACTTCATGACCATCTCCTGGGTGTAGTCCCCCGTCTCGGAGGCGCCCATGCAGAGGTCGGGGCGCTCGAAGATGTGCCAGGTGAGCTGGCGCAGGGTGCGCTTGCGGCCCGGGGAGACCCAGTCGAACTTCTCCTGGGGGATCTGGCGCACGGCGCGGCGGGCGCCCTCGAAAACCATTCGGTAGAGCTCGAGCATCCGGGCGGCCGGGAGGGGCCCGGCCGCCTGGGCCTCGATGCCGAAGGCCTCGCGCAGCTCCTCGACGTTGAAGCCGACCACCATCTTATCCCCGCGCACCGAGACGGGGAGGGACTTCACCCCCAGCGCGGCCAGCTCTTTTTCGGCCTCGGGATCGTTCGAGCAGTCGCGGTTCAGGACGGCCACCCCGTTCGACGAGAGAAACTCCCTCGTTCGCGCGCAGGTGTATCAGCCGTGGCGGGTGTAGACCTTGACCGGCTCCATTCGCTCACTCCTCCGGTTTCGCATCGGCGGCGAAAGACGTGACTTTTTTCGGAAAGCCCGGTGTGTTGATGTCCCCCGAACCATACCAGAGGAGGCGCGCCGGGCGAAATCGGGCGCCCCGCCCCCGGGCGCGCACGGTGGATGGGCGCGAGGTTGCGCTCCCCAGCCGGGGGGCGTTTGGGGCGGAAGACCCTCCGAGCGAGCGCGCGCATTTGCAGATGATTCTGGGGGCGCCTCCGCAATGGCGCTTGGCGCGGTTGCATCGCGCGAGGGTCGGCAAGCGCGGTCGCTAGGGGAGCCCGCTATTGGGCGCCGCCGGGCGGTGGCGCCGAGTGCGATTTTGTGATTACATCTCAACCATGCCGCGCCAACGAGAACCGGGACGGTCGAGCCGATGAAGTTTGGAATCCTTTTCGTCTCGCACCCCGATGCGTCCGCCGAGCCATATCCGCATCGCGATGTGCATGCGCGGGTGACCCGCGAGGTGCAGGAAGCGGACCGGCTCGGTTACGACACCGCGTGGATCGCTGAGCACCATTTCAGCAACGCCTACGGCATCCTGCCAGACCCCTTTGCCTATATCGCGTACCTGGCGCCACAGACCGAGCGAATCAAACTGGGGACGGCAGTGATGACGCTGCCGCTCCACAACCCGCTGCGGATCGTCGAGAACGCCGCCTTCGTCGACATCCTGACCAATGGCCGCTTCATCATGGGGCTCGGCTCCGGCTACCGGCCTTACGAGTTCGAGGGCTTTGGCGTCAACTTCGAGACCCGGCACGACAGGCAGGAGGAGGCATTGTCGGTGGTGCTCGAAGCCCTGCACACGCGGAAGATCCGCCACGACGGCGCCCACTACCGACATGATGTGACCGGCGAATACGAGATTTTCCCCGCGAGCGTGCAACAGCCGCATCCGCCGCTCTATATGGCTGCGGGGTCCGAGCGTTCGATCGCGTTTGCTGCGCGGCATGGCTTCGGCCTCATGCTGTCCACCTTGCCGTCGTTCGACACCCTGGTCGGGCAGACCGCGTTTTATCGCGAGAAGATGAAGGATGCGCCCGAAAAGTGGACCCGCAACCCGGCGTTCGGACAGATTGATCAAGCGCGCTGGGTCTATGTCGCCGAGACCGACGCCAAGGCGAAAGAGGAAAGCAAAGCGGGCATCCTGCATATCCTCAAGAGTTTCACGTCTCCGGGCGCGGGCGGCTACATGGGCCGCGTTTCGGAAAAGGCGATGGATGCAGAGCTCGACTACGACGAACTCGCCCAGACGACGCTTTTGCACGGCTCGCCCGATACGGTGATCGAGCGGCTCCGGAAGCTGGAATCGATGACCGGGATGACCTCGCTGGTCCTGTACTACCCGCCTTACTACGGCGAGGAAAAGACGCTCAAGATGCTGCGGTTGTTCGCCGAGACCGTGCTGCCGGAATTCCAGGGCGGCGTTTGATCCGGGGCCTCCACGGTCACGGAATGATTTGAGGCGAACCGATCCGCCGTCATCCGGCCGGTCTCCCCCCGCCGCTTGCAAGTTGGCCGATCCTTTGAAACCTTTATCTCCACCGCCCCATACGCGCGCGCGAGAGGACCTCCGGCCATGCGCAAGGCCCTGCCCTGGTTCGTCAAGGGCGACATCGACGGCTTCTTCGGCCTGTGGATGGACAACCTCGTCCAGCTCCTCCTCATCGTCTCCCTGTGCCGGGTCGTTCTCGGCTTCCCCGATTCCCTGATCTTCGGGCGGGTGCTGCCCGGCGCCGCCATCAGCATCCTGGCCGGGAACCTCTTCTACGCCTGGCAGGCCCGCCGCCTCGCCCTGCGGGAGGGGCGCGACGACGTCACGGCCCTCCCCTACGGCATCAACACGGTGAGCCTGTTCGCCTTCGTCTTCTTCGTCATGCTCCCGGTGAAGATCGCGACGGGGAGCCCGGAGGCGGCATGGCGGGCGGGGCTCGCCGCCTGCCTGGTGAGCGGCCTCATCGAGACGGCGGGGAGCCTCGCCGGCGGATGGGTCCGCCGGGTGACGCCCCGGGCGGCTCTCCTCTCGGCCCTGGCGGGGATCGCCCTCACCTTCATCTCGATGGACTTCGCCTTCAAGATCTGGGAGCGCCCGCTGGTGGCCATGGCCCCGCTCGCCATCATCCTGCTCCAGTACTTCGCCGGGGTGCGCTTCCCGCTCGGCCTCCCGGGCGGGCTCATCGCCGTGGCGGCGGGGACCCTGATATCGGCGTTGACGTCGGGCTTCCCCGAGGGGATTCCCTCGCCGGTGGGCCTGGCCCTGCCGAGCCCCGCCCTGGGGGCGCTCGCCGAGGTCGCGGGCGGCCCCGCCCTGTGGGATTTCCTCGCCATCTCGGTTCCGATAGGGCTGATGACCCTGGTGGGGAGCCTGATGAACCTGGAGAGCGCCGAGGCGGCGGGCGACCGCTTCGACACCCGCAGCTCGCTCGCCGTGAACGGGGCGGGCTCCCTCCTCGCCGCCTGCCTCGGGAGCTGCTTCCCCACCACGCTCTACATCGGCCACCCGGGGTGGAAGGGGATGGGCGCCCGGTCGGGCTACAGCGCGCTGAACGGGCTGGCCGTCGCCCTCCTTTGCCTGACGGGCTCGATCGCCGCCCTGGCGAAGGTGATTCCCGAGGAGGCGGTGGTGGCCATCCTGCTGTGGATCGGCCTCGTCATGACGGCCCAGGCCTTCCAGGCGACGCCGGCGCGCCACGCGCCCGCCGTGGCCCTCGGCTTCATCCCCTCGGTCGCGGCCTGGGGGGTGCTCGTGGCGGGGGGCGCCCTTCGGGCGGCCGGCACGGGGCTGCACAAGGTGGGGGCGGCGGCCTTCGCCGCGGTCGGCCTCCACATGGAGGGGATGCTCTATCTGGAGCGGGGCTTCCTCTTCACCTCGATGATCCTCGCCTCGATGGCGGCCGCCCTCATCGACCGCGAGACGCGGCGCGCGGCCGGCTGGGCGCTGGCCGGGGCCGCCCTGAGCTGGTTCGGGGTGATCCACGCCTGGACCCTCACCCCGGCCGGGGTGGCCAGCCCCTTCGGGTGGGGCCGCGCGCCCGCCGTCGCGGGCGGCTACCTCATCATGGCCGCCCTCTTCGCCCTCGCCGGCTGGAGAAGGGAAGAGGCGAAACCGGCGGGAAGCTGATCGACACCCTCCCCTCCGAGGGCTACGCCTATTCCTGCCCGCTCAACCCGACGCCCAACCACCGGCTGGTGGTGAAGGGCTGAGGGCCGGGCGCGGCCGGGGTCCGCCGAACGCCCCGCGAAGCCGGCGGCCCCATGCATCCCGCTTCATCCCCCTCCCCGGGATTCTCCCTCCTCGAGCGGGGCTCCCCCGGCCGCAGGCGGCGGCCGGGGGTTTCCTTTCTCTCCCGCCCGAGGCGGGCGCCATGCCCCGGGCGGTGGAGGGGAGGCGGACAGCGCGCGGGCGCCTTGCCCGGGGCGGGCGCCCTGCCCTGGGCGGGCGATTTTTTTTGAATCCATTTCGTGCGAAAAATGTCTAAAATGGAAATGTCCGAAATAAACGGGCCCGCGGCCCCTGCGGCCCTCACGGCCACGCGCCCCTGAGATTGCAGGCGGGCGGGCGGCGGCGCTTTCGAAAATCGGGAGGCAGGGAAGGTGAGCGCTTCTTCGGGGAATCTGGCTGAAGACCGCTTCGACCTCGCCGTCATCGGGGGCGGGGCCGGCGGGCTCGTCGCCGCCGTGGGCGCGGCCCAGCTCGGCGCACGCGTGGCCCTGGTCGAGAAGGGCAAGCTCGGCGGCGACTGCCTGAACTACGGCTGCGTCCCCTCGAAGGGGATCATCCGCTCGGCCCGCCTGGCGGCGGCGGCGCGGCGCATGCCCGAGTTCGGAATCGAGACGGGCGAGGTGCGCGTCGATTTCCCCCGCGTCATGCGCCGGATGAAGGAGGTCCAGGCGCGGATCGGCGAGCACGACGCCCGGGAGCGCTTCGAGGCCATGGGGATCGAGGTCATCTTCGGCGCGGGCCGCTTCCTCGATGGGCGGACGTTCGAGGTGGAGGGCCGGCGCCTCCGGGCCAAGCGCTTTCTCCTGAGCACGGGAAGCTCTCCCTTCGTTCCCCCCATCCCGGGCCTGGAGGAGGTTCCCCACCTCACGAACGAGACGATCTTCGACCTCGAGGCGCTGCCCCGGCGGATGGCCGTCCTGGGGGGCGGGCCCATCGGCCTCGAGATGGCCCAGACCTTCCAGCGGCTGGGCAGCGAGGTCCACCTCCTCGAGATGGCCCCCAAGCTCCTCCCCCGCCTCGACCCCGAGATGGCCGGGGTGCTCGCGGCCGCGCTCGAGCGCTCGGGGCTGCACCTGAACTTCCGGGTCGAGACGCGGCGGGTGGAGATGCGCGAGGGGGAGATCGTCCTCACGGCCAAGACGCCGGGGGGGCCGCGCGAGTGGGCGTGCGACGCCATCCTCGTCGCCATCGGGCGCTCGGCGAACGTGAGCGGCCTGGGCCTCGAGGCGGCGGGCGTGAAGCACTCCCCGCGCGGCGTGGAGGTGGACGAATACCTGCGCACCTCCAACCCGCGCGTCTTCGCGGTCGGCGACGTGCGCGGGCGCTACCAGTTCACCCACATGGCCGAGTACGAGGCGGGGGTCGCCCTTCGGAACATGCTCTTCAGCGCCCCCTTCGGGATCCCGCTCCCCTTCCTCAGGGCCAAGGCCGAGTACCACGCCGTCCCCTGGACGATCTACACCTCGCCCGAGGCGGCCCACGTCGGGATGGGGGAGGAGGAGGCCTTCACCCGGCTGGGCGAGAGGAACTGCCGGGTGTACCGCTTCCCGATGGACCACGTCGACCGCGCCGTCATCGACGGGGAGACCGAGGGTTTCTGCAAGGTGGTGTGCGACGAGAAGGGGCGGGTGCTGGGGGCGGACATCGTGGGCCCCTCGGCCGGGGACATCCTCCACGAGTACGTCCTCGCCGTGCGCAAGCGGATGCACATCAAGGAGATCGTGCGGACCGTTCACGTCTATCCCTCCCTCGCCCAGGTGAACAAGCGGGTGGCGGGCCTGTACTATTCCGAAAAGCTCTTCCAGCCCGGCGCGCGCCGGAGGCTCCAGCGCCTCTTCGGGCTCACCGGCCGAATCGAGGTGAACGACCCGATGGCGATCTCCCCGAGGCGGCCGCCCTCCGGCGGGACGGGGGCCGGCTCCCCGCCCGCCCCGGCAGGCGGGGACCCCGTTCCGGCGGGAGCGCCATCCTCTTCGGGAGGAGGAGGGGAAGAGAAGGGAGGAGGAGGTGAAGAAAAAGGAGGAGGGGAAGAGAAGGGAGGAGGAGGAATGAAAAATGGCGGGGGCGCGCTGAAGCTGGCCGCGGTGTTCGGGACCCTCGCGGCGGCCGTCGCGATCCTCTGGCTCTCGGGGGCCCTCGCGGGCTTCACGGCGGAGAACGTGACGCGCGCCGTGCGCGGCTTCGGCCCGCTCGCCCC
>JAZGDQ010000395.1:0-3353 GCA_036477985.1 bacterium | reverse complement strand
GTGTAAATTTCATTTCTTGGGGTCGCCCGAGTCGATAGAGAAATCACCCCAGCGCCGCCCGATATAGCAAGGATCTGTTAGATCCCTCGACTACCCCTCCCAAAATCCCCCTCTCACTTCCCCGCCGTGAACTCACGAATCGAGATCCGTGCGCCGGGCGGTCTTTCGCTCAGGGCGTGGAGGAGGAGGATGTAGGCCTTCCCGCCCATCTCGAAGCGCCAGCTCTCCCCCGGAGCGAGGCTGCGGTTGCGGTTCGCCTGCAGGCCCCCCGTCAGCTCGGCCATGCGCACGCGAAGGCGGCCCCCCTCGAAGCGGGCCGCCGTGACGTAGAGCCGCCCCGGGACGATCTCGACCGCCTCCCCCAAGGGGAATAGCTGATCGCGCACGAGGGGGGCGGGCGGCGGCGCCGCCTGCTTGAGCTTTTCGGCGAGATCCCGAACGCGCGCGCGCAGCTTCGCCGCCCGGCTCTTCTCGCGCAGGCTCGACTGGCGCAGCTTCCGGCCCTCGGCGGCGAGGCGGCGGACGCGGGCCCGGATTTTCTCCATCTCCCCGGCGTCCCGCTCCTTGAGGCGGAGGTAGGCGAACCCGAGGAGGACGATCCAGAGGAGGGAGGCGCCGGCGAGCCAGGCGAGGAGGGTGGAGCGCGCGTAGTAGACCGTGGTGGAGCGCCGGGGGGAGGTCACGGGATCTCCTCCGGAGGGGCGCTGGCCTGGAGGGAGGTTTCGGGCGCCTCCCGGCGCGGGGCCGGAGGCGGGGTGAGAGCCTCCCAGCCCCCGCGGCCGGAGGCCGGCCAGGCGGCCCGGCGGACGTAGCGCTCTATTCGGAGACCGGCGCCCCCGCGGCGCTTCCCGTCCGTGACGACGCGGAGCATCCCGCCCCAGCCGGTCCGGTGGACGCCCAGGGCGCGCTGGCGATCCCGCACCCGCCGCCACGCGCGCCGGGGGAGCCACGCCGCCCGCCCCGGCGCCGAGACGATGAGCCCGGGCCGCGCGCGCTCGAGCCAGTCCAGCGCGGCGTCCTCCCGGAGCCAGGCCCGGGGCAGGCGGACGAGATCCCACCCTCCCTCGGGCATTCGCACGCGGGGCGCCCCTCCGTTCGTGCGGCTCGCGCCCAGGGCGAACCACCAGCGCGTCTCCCCGTGATGAAGCTCGAGGGCGAAAAGATCCGCCCCCCAGGGGCGGAGGAGGAGCCGCGCGCCCCCGCCCGCGATCTCCCAAAGGGGAGGGGCGTCATCCCCGGGCGCGTAGGCGACGGGGCGCAGCCGTCCTTCGCCCGCGCCGAGGGGGAGGACGCGCCGGAGCCGCATCCCCCGCGAGAGCGCCCGGGCGGCCGGGGAGGGAAGCGTCCCCCGCGCGAGGGAGATGAGGGCGTCCCAGCTCCGCTCCCCCTGGCGCAGGAGGAGGGGCGCCATGACTTTCTTCCAGGTGTCGAAGCGGCCCGCGCCGCCCCCGCCCTCGAAGGCGACGCCGCGCCCGTCGGGGAGGCGGATGAAGAAGGCGTCGGTGCGGAAGGCGTCGGGGAGGAGGAGGGTGGTCCTCCCCGAGGGCGGGGGAGCCGCGGGCGCGAGGGGGCGGAGGATGAGGAGGAAGGAGAGGGCCGCGCCGGCCCATCCCGCCCTGCGCCAGAGCTTCCTCCACCCGCCCAGGGCGCAGGCGAGGGTGAGGAGGAAGGACGCGATGAGGAGGGGGCCCGGCGGGGGGATCGTCAGTGTGCCGCCGGGAACCGCCGAGGCCGCCCCGGAGACGGAGATCATGGCTCCGGCGAGAAGGCGGAGGAGGACGTGCGCGGGGGCGAGCGCATCGCCGGCGGCCGAGAGGAGACGCGAGGCGGCGGCCCCGAAGGCGCTCACCAGAAAGGCGAGGGGAACGGCCAACGAGGCGATGGGGATGAGGATGAAGTTCGTGACGAGCCCGATGGGGTGGAGCTGCTGAAAGTACCAGGCCGTCAGCGGGACCATGGCGAAGGAGACCACTCCCTGGATGCCGGCGAACTGCAGGAAGCGGGTCCGCCACCAGTCGCGCCGCCAGGGGCCCTGCCCGGGCGCGGGGGCGGGGAGGCGCCCGGCCGCCAGGATGATGGCCGTCACCGCGACGAAGGAGAGCTGGAAGCCGGCGTCCCAGATGAAGCCGGGCTCGAGAAGCAGAATGAAGAGGGCCGCCAGGAGGACGGAGTGGAGCGCGCCGCGCGGGCGCTCGAGGATGCGCGAGAGGAGGTAGAAGACCACCATGATGGCCGCGCGGACGGTCGAGACCCGCGCCCCCGTCATCAGGGTGAACAGGATGATGATGGGGATGGCGGCGATGGAGGCCGCCTTCGCCGGGGTGAGGACGATGGGCGCGAGCGGGAAGACGCCGGGCGGGAGGCGGCGGAAGATGCCCCGGAGCGCGAAGAAGAAGAACATGGAGATGAAGCCCACGTGCAGGCCGCTGATGGCCAGAAGGTGGGCGACGCCCGCGCGGCGGAAGGTGTCGCGGATTTCGGGCGAGAGGCTCTCGCGCAGGCCCAGCGTCATGGCTTCGAGGAGGCCGGCGTGGGCGGGCGGCAGGGCGGCGCGGAGGTGATCGCGCATCCGGGCGCGGAAGGCGTAGAGGGCGCGCCACCCGGCCATGCGCTCGGCGGGGACGAGGCGCTCCACCTTCTCCGGGGAGGCGAAGGCGAGGGCGTGGACGCTCCGCAGGCGGAGGAACTCGCGGTAGTCGAAACCGCCCGGGTTGCGGTAGCCCCGAGGCGGGCGGAGCCGCACGCGGCCGACGCGGATGCGGTCGCCGACCTCGAGCGCCTCGCGGAGGGGGCCCGAGAGAGTGAGGCGGACGGCGCCCCGGGCGGGGACCCGGACCCCGCGCGCATGGAAGCGGAGGACCTCGATGTGCAATCTGGGGTTTCGGGCGAAGCGCCCCTCCTTCCGCTCCACCGGGCGGGAGAGATGGCCGATGAGATCGCCCCGGGGGCGGGGAACGTGCCGCAGCAGGTGGTGGGAGGGGACGGCCCAGCGGTGGACCGAGGGGACGAGGGCCGCGCACAGTGCGCCGGCGGCGGCGAGGAGGAGGAAGCGGGGGAGCCCCTCCGCCCGGAGTTGTCCCCGCCGTTGCGCGGCGCGCGCGGCGAGGGCGAGGGCCGGGGCGGCGGCGGCCAGGAGCGCGGCGCCCGCGAGAGGGGCCGCGGGGGAGAGGGCGGCGCCCAGCAATCCCCCGACGTAGCCGATGGTGATGATCGCGAGTGGGTGCACTTCCTACCCCGGGCGGATGAGGCCGTGGGTCTGGTGTGCGTCCGGCAGTGAGGCGGCATTCTAGCACGCCGGGGCGCGCTGTGATCTTCGAATCGCGCGAAATTGCGGGCGATTCGGGAAAATTTCA
>JAZGDQ010000394.1:0-10268 GCA_036477985.1 bacterium | reverse complement strand
AGAAGGAGGAGGGATAGATATGCGCGCATGGGCTTCCCTCTCCTGAACAAACGGGCCGCCGGGCGGTACAGGGCCGCCGGGCGGTGCAGGGCCGCCGGGCGGTGAGGAGAGATAACATGCCGGGAGCAAAATATAGGGGAGGGGGAACCCATGTGCAACTGAGTTGCAATACCTTATGGGCGTGCGCCTCCCATCTCATCGTGCGCCGTGGACTCCGCTCCCTGCCCCCCGCCCGAAGATCCGGAAGGTGTGGCGTCTCCCCCAGGGAGTGGGGCCTCCCCCTTGGGAGGCCACCCGCAAGGGCGACCCCGCAAGGGCGACTGGGCGTTGTCTCCCCGGGAAGCGGGGTGGTATCTTCCCCTCGCTTTCATTCGCGCCCATGCGGCGAGCCCGCGCGGGCGCCCCGCCGCCCGCCGCTCCTTCCGGCCTGCGCCATTCGCTCCAGGAGACAGAACCTTGGCCATCTTGAAAATGACGAAAGACTCCATCGACGTCGGCATCGTCGTGAAGGATCTCGACCGCGCCGCCGCCTTCTACGGCGGGACGCTGGGCTTTCCCGAGATTCGCCAGCTCGAACTCAACGCGGAGAAGGCGAAGCGGGCCGGCTGCGCCTCGGGCCCGTTCCACTTCAAGGCGTTCCAGGCCGGGGAGGTGCAGCTCAAGGTCGTCCAGGCGGACGCCGACCCCCCCGCCGGAGGAGGCCAGCTGGACGCCGCCACGGGCTTCCGCTACCTCACCTTCTCGGTGGAGAGCGTCGAGGAGGCCGCCCGGGACCTCAAGGCCGCCGGCGCCTCCATCAAGGGGGAGATCACCGAGGTCGTCCCCGGCCGGTTCATCCTCTTCTTCGAGGATCCGGACGGGAACCTGCTCGAGTGCGTCGGGCCGAAATAGCCCGGCGGCGAGCCCGGCGGGGAGCCCGCACCGTGCTCCGCTCGCCCCGCGGCCCGCCCCTTGCGAAGAAGGATTCATGTTCGAAATCGTCCAGGGCTATCTCGCCGAGTTCACCTACGGGGGAATCTTCCTCCTTCTCCTGATGTGCGGCCTGGGGTTCCCTCTTCCCGAGGACATCCCCATCCTCATCTCGGGCTATCTCTCCCACCTGGGGGTCATCGAACTGTGGCCGGCGCTGGCTGTGAACCTCGGCGGCGTCCTCATCGGTGATCTGACGATCTACTTTCTCGGCTACTGGCTGGGGCGCCGCGCGCTGAGCCACCCCCTGCTGCGCCCCGTCATCACCCCGGCGCGCCTGAAAAGGGTGGAGGACTTCTTCGAGCGCCACGGCAAGAAGGCCGTCTTTTTCGGGCGATTCCTCGCGGGATTCCGGGCGCCCACCTTTCTCGTGGCCGGGATCATCCGCATGCCCGTGCGCCTCTTCGTCCTCCTGGACGTGGGCGCCGCCTTCCTCACCGTCCCCCTGTTTTTCTTCGCCGCCTATATTTTCGGCGACGAGATCGACGCGTTGCGCCACGCGATCGGAACCACCCAGCGGGCCATCCTCCTCCTCCTGGCCGCGGGGGTGGTCTCGACCCTCATGGTCCGCACTCTCCGGCGGCGCCGGGAGAGGGGCGCCTGAGGCGGACGAGCGCCTGAGGCGGACGGGCGCCTGAGGCGGACGGGCGCCGCAAAGACTCCGGTCTCAGGGGAAGAGCTTCGAGATGCGCGGCGGGAGAGGCCGCTCAGGACGTGGCGAGGCCCGCGCCCTGGGGCGCGATCCGCAGGACGTGCATCCGGCACCCGATGCCGTGGGAGAGGTAGACGTCGCGCATGGCGAGCCCCACCTTGCCGGGGTTCTTCCCGGCGATGGCCAGGACGCAGGGACCCGCGCCGCTGATGCAGACGCCGAGGGCGCCCATCTCCCGCGCCGCGGCGAAAACCTCCTCGAGCGGGCCCATCAGCTCCGCCCGGTAGGGCTGGTGAAGGCGGTCCCGCATCGCCTCGCGGAAGAGCTCGTCCCTCCCGTAGGCGAACGCCGCCATGAGCATCCCCACCCGCTGGACGTTGAACGTCGCGTCCGCGAAAGCGACCTTCTTCGGCAGCTTCTGGCGGGCGGCCTTTGTGCTCACCTCGAAGGAGGGAACGACGATCACCCACCGGTAGCGGTCCACGACGGGCGCGCGCGTGCAGACCGTCCGGCCCTCCTCGTCGACGGCCGAGATGCAAAAGCCCCCCAGGAGGGCGGGCACCACGTTGTCGGGATGGCCCTCCATCTCCACCGCCATCTCCACGAGATCGTCCATCGAGAGCGGGCTGCCCAGCATGAGGTTCCCGCCCACGAGGCCGCCGACGAGGGCGGCCGAGCTGCTCCCCAGCCCCCGGGCGAGGGGGATGTGATTGCGCTGCTTCATCCACAGCCCCGGGAGGGGGCGCCCGACCCGCTCGTAGACGCGCTTGACGGCCTGGACGCAGATGTTCGTCTCGTCCGGGGGAATCTCGCCCTTCCCCTCCCCCTCCACGTGGACGGAGATGCCCCAGGGAAGCTCGTCGAGCTCGACCCGGTTGTAGAGGTTGAGGGCGACGCCGAGGGCGTCGAAGCCCGGCCCCAGGTTGGTGGTGCTGGCGGGAATCTGTACGCGGACGAGGGGCACGTTGGATCTCCCACCTTGGCGGGGCGAGCGCGGGGCGTCGGCGGCCTTCCCATTCTAGATCGAATCGGGCGTGAAGGCGGAGGAGAATCGGGCGCGGCCTAGCCCTGGATGTCTCCCGAGCGCGCGAAGGCGCAGCCCGCCGCGCGCATCTCCTCCAAGGCCCGCTCCCCGTCGCCGGGCTCGACGTCCACGGCCCGGACGGCGTCCTCCAGGAGGACGACCTCGAGCCCCTCGCGCCGGCCGTCCAACGCCGTGGCGCGCACGCAATAGTCCGTCGCCAGACCGCAGACGAAAATGCGGCTCACCCCGGCGGCCCGGAGGTCGGCGGCCAGCGGCGTGCCGTCGAAGCCCGAGTAGGCCTCCGCATCGGCGCGATCGCCCTTGGAGACCACCTCGTCCACCTTCCCGGCCGCCATCCCCGGGTGAAACTCCGCCCCGGGCGTCCCGGCCACGCAGTGGGGGGGCCAGATTCCGCCCCGATCCTTGAAGGAGAGATGATCGGCCGGATGCCAGTCCCGGGTGGCCGCCTTCCGCCAGCCCTCCAGCCCGAGAAGGCGGTTGACCGGCGCGACGATCTCGTCTCCCGACGGGACGGCGAGGGATCCGCCGGGGCAAAAATCCACCTGGAGGTCGACGACGATGAGGGCGTCGCGGGGGCCGATCCGGAAGCTGGCCACCTTCTTACCCCCGCGGCGCTCAGGAGCGGATGTTCTGCAGCGAGGAGAAGTACCCCTGGACGGCCTCCATCAGCTCCCCGAAATACTGCCGGTAGTGGAAGGGCGAGAGGCCGTTCGGGTCCTTGACCGAATCTCCCGGGCGGGCGCCCACCCGGAAGGACGCCATCTCCTCGATCTTGTCGAGCGCGTCGGGAAAATTGACCTCGATGAAGTCGATGTGCTCCGGGGACATCACCACGATCCGATCGGCCCAATCGACCAGCTCGCGCGAGATGGGCTGGGTCATGTGGGGCGAGAGGTCGATGCCGGCCTGGTTCGCCACCTCGATGGCATTGGCCGGGGCCGGACTGCCTTCGAAGGCGTGGGTCCCGGCCGAGCGGATAGAGAGGTCGTCGCGGCCCGCGCGGGAGAGGAACTTGTGCAGCAGGGCCGCCGCCATGGGCGATCGGTTCAGATTTCCCGTGCAGACGAATAGGATGTTCACTATTTCCTCACTGTCCCGCGCGGGACTTTTCCGCAGGATGCAGTTTGATGTGCTTTTCCTCCGCCCCCCGGCGGAAGGATACGCTCAACTCTTCGGGGCGCCCCGAGAGGGCGCTCTCGAGGGCCCGGATGGTGGAAACGGGCCGCCCCTCCACTTCGTAGATCACGTCTCCTCGCCGCAAGCCCGCCCGCGCCGCCGGCCCTTCCGCGTCGATCTGGGAGACGAGCAGACCCATCTTCGCGCCGCCGCCGAAGTAGCGGGCCAGGGCGCCGGTCATCTTCTGAAGGATGAGCCCGAGGCGCCGCCTGTATCCGGCCGGGCCGTCCGGCCCCCGGGAGATGGCCGCCTTGAGGGCCTCGGGCTGGACGAAAATGGGGGCCCGCACCCGAAGGGCCAGGGCGATGGCGTCCGAGGGGCGGCTGTCGATGGAAACGATCTTGCCCGAGACGTTCATGACGATGTGCGCGTAAAACGTGCCGTTCTTGAGGTCGGTGATCACCACCCGGACGACCTTGCCATTCAGACTCCCGATGATGTTGCGCATCAGGTCGTGCGTCAGCGGACGAGGCGGCTTGACCTCGTTCAGCTCCATCATGATGGCCTGCGCCTCGGCCGGCCCGATCCAGATGGGGAGGAGAGAGTTTCCCTCCTTCTCCTCGAGGAGGACGATGGGCTGGCGGGTGCGCCTGTCGAGAATGACGTTCTTCACCCGGACCGGGCGCAGGTCCGGCGCGACCGCCTTCCCGGGCCAAGCCTCCCGCGCCCCGGCCAGGGAAAGCGCCAGAGCCAGGCAGGCGAGGATCGGCAGGGGCGCGCGCCGCCCTCCAGCATCGGCGCGGTCCGGCTCGCGGAGGCGCCGCGGAGCCGTCGCCGCCCCCGCGCTCATCTTCCCCTCGCCGGCCCGACACTGAACACGCACTCCGGAATATCGGTGTCGACGTGCTCGTCCGGCCTCCCCTCCACCTTGGTGTCGAATAATCCGTCGCAGTCCGTATCCAGCAGGGTGATGTCGTAGGGAAACTTCCCGTCGATGTCGATGTTGAATGCGAAGAGGATCTTGTTGATGGTCATCGACTCGAACAGAAGGCCCCACTCGTCGAAATACTGCTTGAACAAGGTCTCATCGCCGGGGATGCGGTCAGTCAGGTCCCGGCGGACCCAGCCCTTGAACCTCGAGCGTCCCACCTGGGGGATGGGAAACCCCTCCAGGCTCTTCTCCACCGCGGACGTTATCTTCCCGCCGACCGGGGCGGCCCCGGCGGGGGAGGGGAGGACGGAAGCGCAGGCGAGCGCCGCCGCCAGGAATAGAGAACAACAGAATGACCGCCGAACCGCCCAATGTGACAATTTCATATATCCACTGGCTGAGGGTTCGAAAGGGAGAGAAGCAGCGCACCCACAGGCTCCGGATCAACGCGATCAGGATAGCACCGCAAACGCCGGTCAATCAAGGTGAATGACGGCCGGCTGAGGACCGAAACCGCAGGATTTTCAAAGCTTCCCCCCCGGCGCCCCCCCCGGCTCCGGGGCGCCCCGGCCGGCCCGCCCGCAGAGGGTGCTCCTCCCCCTCCCGGCGGGCGCCTCTCTCCCGGAGGGGCCGACCGCCGCCCCGGACGGGCCTTGACACCTCCCACCGCTATGATCCACCTTCTCATTCAACCCCCCAGATCGGGCGGGTGACCCTTTGCCATTGGAGAAAGATCGGCATGCAGCGGATCAAACTTTCCCAGTCCGCTCCCGGGATGGTGATCGCCCGGTCCATCGAGGCCCACAACGGGCAGGTCCTTTGCGCCAAGGGCACGAAGCTGAGCGAAACGCTCATCGCCCGCCTCGAGAAGCTCGAGATCTCCCATGTTTCGGTGGAGGGCCGCTCCATCGACGACGGCCAGGCCGCCAAGACGCTGGAGGAGGAAATCTCCGAGCTGGAGGTCCGTTTTCAGGGATTGGAGAGCAACAAGCTCATGACGGCCCTCAAGGGGGTCATCGCGAAGCACATCCGGAACCGGCGCGAGCGGGTGGCCGAGGAGGAAGCCGCTTTCGCCGTCCGGGAGGCCGAATCGGAAGCGGAGAATTCCGGCGAATGACTTCTCCGCGGAGGCGGAAGAGGGGGAGGAAGGACAGGGCGTGACCCCTATCGATCAGTCCCAGTTTCGAAGCAAAGTCGAATCCCTCCAGAGCCTGCCCACCCTCCCGGGCGTGGTGGCCAAGCTCTCCGCCATGGTCGACAGCTCCACCACGAGCACGGCCCAGGTCGGGGAGATGATCCAGGCCGATCAGGTGCTCTCCGCCAAAGTGCTTCGCCTCACCAACTCCGCCTTCTTCGGGTTCCCCGGAAAGATCGGAACCGTCACCCACGCGCTCGTCCTCCTCGGCTTCAACGCGGTCAAGGGCCTCGTCCTCACGGCCTCGGTCTTCGACGTCATGGCCGGCGAAATGCTGGCCCTGTGGATGCACTCCCTCGGGGTCTCGATGACCGCGGGCATCATCGCCCGCCGCATCGGCCTCAAGGACCCCGAGGAGGTGCAGGTGGCCGGCCTGATCCACGACATCGGCAAGGTGGTCCTCAAGGTGGAGGAGCCCGATTACTTCGACGAGGTGAGCAAGAAGGTCAAGGAGTCCGGCATGCTCTTCATCGACGCCGAAAAGGAGGTTCTGGGCCTCGACCATACGCGCGTGGCCGACTGGCTCTCCGACAAATGGAATCTGCCGGCCTCCATCCGCGAGCCCATCACCCTCCACCACACGCCCCTGAGGGCGGACTCCCCCGCGGGCCCCACCGGGGTGATTCACCTGGCGGACGTTCTCGTCCGCTCCGTCGGGTTCGGCAGCGGGGGCGACAACCGGATGCCCGTCCTCGAGCGGGAGGTGGTCAAGGCGCTGAACCTGTCCCTTTCCGAGATCGAGGAAATCCTCCAGGCGATGGACGAGGAGTTCGTCAAGGCGGAGGATCTCATCCCGGTCGACTGACCCGGCCGCGCTGGCCCCGGGGACGGGCGGCCGCCCGGGCCGGCGCCGCGCCTTCTCCCTCCGCCAGAGGCGCATGGGGAGACGCCGATGCCCGCGCCTGTCTTGTCCCTCGCCATACTCGGCTCCGGAGACGCTTTCGCCACCGGGGGGCATCCCTACAGCAGCTACCTCCTCGAGCGCCGCGATCCCGCCGAGGGGGAATTCCGCTCCGCCCTGATCGACTGCGGCCCGACCGCCGTCCCCATGCTCAAGGCCATGGGCTGCGACATGGAGCGGATCGACCTCGCCCTCATCACCCACCTTCACGGCGACCACATCGCCGGAATCCCGTTCCTCTACCTGGACTACCAGTTCGCCTCCCGGCGCGACCGGCCCCTCACCGTGGCGGGCCCGCCCGGAATCGAGGAGAAGTGCGAGGGGCTCTTCGGGCTTTGCTACGCCGAAACCGCGAAGATGATGAACCGGCGCTTCGAGATCGACTACCGCGTCCTGCCCGAGGGGGAGGGGGTGGAGATGGGCGGGCTGCGCATCCTTGCGCGCAAGATGGTCCACCAGCACAACGAGACGCCCTACGGCTACCGCGTCGAGTGGGCGGGGCGCGCGGTCGGCTTCAGCGGGGACACCGAATGGAACGAGGGGCTCGTCGAGCTGGCCCGGGACACCGACCTCTTCCTCATGGAATGCTACACCGCCGGGAAGAAGGTGCGCTTCCACACCTCCCTGGAAGACATCGAGCGGGAGGCCCCCCGCCTCGCGTCGCGCCGCCTTCTCCTCACTCACATGGGCGAGTCCACTCTCCTCCGCCTTGCGGAGGGGAGCCTGCCCTTCGAGGCCGCCCACGACGGGCAGCGAATCGAGCTCTAGGCTGTGGCCCGGCGGACGGCCGGGCCCCGTCGGGCGAGGGGACGGGCCCCGGCGGGCGAACGGACGGAGGACAAGAGAAGATGATCCGCTCCACCCTGATCGGCCACGTCCACCTGAACGTGCGCGACCTCGCGCGCGCCGAGGCCTTCTACACCGGGATTCTCGGCTTCCGCGTCACCGAGCGCGTCGAGGACAAGTTCGTCTTCCTCACCCTGAGCGGACGCCACCACGATCTCGCCCTGCGGAACGTGGGGCCGGAGGCGCCCGTCCCTGGCGAGCTGGCGGTCGGCATGTACCACTTCGCCATCGAGGTGGAGGACATGGACAGCCTCGCCGAGGTGTGCCGGCGGCTGAAGGAGGCGGGCCATCCCGTGGGGGGATCCGATCACGGCGTGAGCCTGGCGCTCTACTTCCGCGACCCCGAGGGAATCGAGGTGGAGGTGTACGTGGACACGCGCGCCGAAGGTGGCGCCGGCCTCGGCGCCGACCGCCTCGGCGGCGCCCCGCGGCCGCTCGACATCGAGGCCCTGCTCGCCCGCCCGGGCGGGAAGGCGGAATGAAGAGGGCGGGCGCGGCCTCACTTCGTCTGGGAGAGCAACACCTCGTAGGCGGTGAACTGGGGGGGGCCGTTGAAGATCTCCTTGGGCGTTCCGTGGGCGCGGGCGTGGGCCTTGGTGAAGGCCTCGCTCTCCACCCAGTTATCGAACGCCTCCTTACTCTGCCACAGGGTGTGGCTGATGTAGTCGCCGTCGTCGCCCCGGAGGAAATGGAACTCGACGAACCCCGGCGCCTCCCCGAGGTGGGATTCGCGCGTCCGCCAAATCTCCTCGAACTCCCCGCCCCGCTCCGAATTCACCTGAAACCGGTTCATCGTGATGTACATGGGCCGATCTCCCCGAATGGATTCCGCCGGGGCGGAAACGCCCCGGACTCCGAAACCCCATTGGAAGGCTCCGGCGGGGCCGTGTCAAGGAAGGAGGGCGCGCGCGGGGCGCGAAACGGCCCGCGGGAGAGCGCGATCCCGTCATTCCCTCCGGAGAGGAGGCGGACTCGATGAAATCCCACACCGAGCATCTTTGGCTCCAGACCGAGAAGCGGATTGAGTTCATCAATCTCACCCCCCGGGTGGAGGAGATCCTCCGGGCGTCGGGCGTGCAGGAGGGGCTCGTTCTCGTCAACGCCATGCACATCACCGCGGCGGTCTACATCAACGACGCCGAGCCGGGGCTGATCCAGGACTACCGGGAATGGCTCGAGGAGCTGGTGGACACGAAGAAGGACTACCGGCACAACCTGACGGGCGAGGACAACGCCTACGCCCACCTGATGCGCACCATCATGGGCCGGGAGGCGGTGGTGGCCGTCACCGGCGGGAAGCTCGACTTCGGCCCCTGGGAGCAGATCCACTACGCCGAGTTCGACGGCCGGCGGCGCAAGCGCGTCATGGTCAAAGTGATCGGAGAGTGAGAGCCGACGAAGGAGGAGAGCGAGGAATGGCATCCAACGAGCTGCGGGCCCGCCTCATCCGCCCCGAAGAGGTCCCCTCGGAAGGGATAGACGGGGGCGCCTCCCACCGCCCCATCGTCTCCCGCGAGGAGACCGGGATCGACATGACCGTCTTCCACGCGCGGTTTCGGCCGGGAGAGTCCCACGACTGGCACGCCCACGAGGAGGACGAGGTCATCTACGTCGTCAGCGGGGAGGGGCGCTACGAGCTGGAGGACGGGGAGATCCGCTACCGGGCGGGCGAGTTCATCCTCATGCCCCGCGGCACGAAGCACCGCAACTCCGGCGCCGGGGAGGAGGACGTGATCCTGGTCGCCATGTTCCAGCCCGCGGTCCGGTAGGGCCTGCCCGGACAGCCGGCGGCGCCGGCGGGTGAATATCACCGGGGGGTGGCGCCTCCCCCTGGGAGGCGACCCGCAAGGGCGGCCCCGCGCAAGGCCGGGAGAGCCGTCAGTAGACTTCCGTGGACCCGCCGGCCTCGACTTGCTGCTTGGGGCGCCAGCGGAGGAGATGGCGCTCCAGGCGATTCACGGCGGCGTTGGCCGCGAGAACGATGAACATGAGCATGAGCAGGCCGGCGAAGGAGCCGGCGATGTTGAACAGGTTGCTCGCGTGCTGGATCATGAAGCCGAGCCCCTTGCTGGCCGCCATGAACTCGCCAAGGATGGCGCCGATGATGGCGAAGGGAACGCCGATTTTGAGGCCGGTCAAAATCCAGGGCATCGAGGCCGGCAGGGTGACTTTCCATAGGATCTGCATCTCGTTGGCGCCCATGACCTGAGCCAGATTCTTGAGACCCGGGTCCACCCCTCGAAGGCCGGCGTATGTGTTCATGAACGTAAGGAAGAGCACCAGGCTGACGGCCAGCACAACCTTCGACTCGATCCCGATTCCGAACCATATGATCAGGATGGGGGCCATGGCCACGCGCGGGATTCCGTTCACGGCGACGATGAAGGGGTCGAGGATTTCGGCCAGCGTCTCCAGACGGGCGAGGATGAAGCCGAGGGCGATCCCGAGGAACGCGCCAATGACATAACCCAAAAAGGCCTCCGACATCGTCGTCCAAGTATCGAGGAAGATGCTCCCGTTCAGCGACACCTCCAGGAGGTAGCTGAAGATGCGGGACGGCGCGCTGAACCAGAATGGGTCCACGCAAAGCCACTTCTTGGGTCCGATTTCCCA
>JAZGDQ010000393.1:0-3155 GCA_036477985.1 bacterium | reverse complement strand
TCGCGTCCCCGAAGGCGCCCCGAAGCTCCGGCTCCGGACCCTTCCCCCGAAGCCGATGGTCTGGAGGTGGAGGAACCGCTCCGCCGCAAGCCCCGCCGCCCGGTCCGCTCCGGCGCTTGGGCGCGGCGTCCCCTCCCCGCGGGTTGTCCGGAATTCCGAAATCGCTTACTTACTGAAACGTTGCGCCCGGTCATCGCGCGGAGGGGATGGATGGGCAGGAGGCCGATGAAGGACATGAGCGAGGTCGCCGAACTGATCCTCAAAGAGCTTCGGCGGCGGGGCGGGGACAAGGGGCTCGAGGTGAGAATCGAGCGGGCCATCCACTCGGCTAGAAGCCGGAAAAAGGTGGCGGCCTCGCAGAGGCCGCCCGGCCCCCGGAGCGCAAATGACGGCGTCCGCCCAAAACCGCCGGGGGGTCAGCCGCCCCCCACCCGCTGACCTCACCGCGCCAGGGGCTCCTCCTCTTTCTCGATCCCTCACTTATCCAGGGAGCCTGCCTTCGGCGCAGCCGACGTCCTCAGTAGAGGCCCAGGGCGCGGAGGGTGAGGGGGCCGGCCACCCCGTCGACGGAGATCTTCCGGCGCCGCTGGAATTCCCTCACCGCCAGGGTGAGCTTGGCCGTGAAGCGGCCGTCGGCCTTCCCCTTGTAGATTCCCCGGGTCCGCAGCGCCTCCTGGAGGCGCTCCACCTCGAGCCCCCTGTCCCCCTCCTTGAGCATGGACTTTCCGCGCTTGCCGCGGCGGGCGTAGTAGAGCCGCTGCTTGGCGCCCTTGAGGAAGCGCGCGCGCCCCATCGGGCTGGCCGCGGCGGCGCTCATCTGCCTCCCCTCCATGCGCAGCTCTTCCACCTTCTTCGCCAGCCCGAGGCTCTTCAGCCCCTTGTTCTGCCGCTCGATCCGCTTGGCCAGGGCGGCGGCGGCGGCCCGGGCCTCCTTCCTCTTTCCCTTCTCGAAGAGGCGGACCACCTCGGTGTGCCGCTCGTCGGCCTCGGCGAGGAGGGCCTGGGCCCGGACCTTCTTGTTGAGGGAGGCGAGCGTGATCTCCGGGTCCGCGGAGACCATGACCTTGAGCTCGACGGCCTGCGTCCTGGGCCGGTTGTCCTTCGTGTCCAGGTAGGAGAACTCCAGCCGGCCCAGGCGCAGCTCGCCCGGGCTTTCGGGCTTGATCTCCAGGCGCAGGACGACCGAGCGCTTCTCGCCGGCGTAAAAATTCTCGAGCGGAACCACCGTGCGCCCTTCCTCGCTCTTGTACGGGTAGCCGAACACCGAGACCTTCTCCACGCCGAAGCCCCGGGAGAAGACGAGCTTGGCGTCCTTCCCCACCGTCGCGTAGAGGGTGGACATCTCGTGGCGGAAGATGCGGCTCATGCGGGCGGGGTTTTCGATGTAGTAGTAGTTGGCGCCGCCGCTCTCGGCGATGGCCTGCATCAGATCTTCGTTGTACTGAAGGCCCAGGCCGGCGGTGGAGATGCTCACCCCCCGGCGCCGGGCCTGGCGCACGAGCTGGCGGATCATGCTCGGGCGGGTGATCCCCCGGTTGGCCAGGCCATCCGACATGAGAAGGACGCGGTTTATGCTCCGGGAGTCGATGTTCTTGAGGACCTCCTCCACCCCCTTCATCAAGCCGCCGGTGAGGTCGGTCGCCCCCCGGGGGGTGAGGCCGTCGATCTGGCGCTTGAGCATTTCGGGCGCCTCCACCGGGGAGGAGGGCCAAAGGACGGTGACCCGGTCGTCGTACTCCACCACGGCCAGGCGGTCCCGGGGGGTGAGCATGTCCACCACCACCTTGGCCGCCGTGCGGGCGTAGCCGATCTTGCCCCGGGCGGCCATCGAGCCCGAGCGATCGAGCACCAGGGCGAGGTTCACCCGGGGCCGCTCCGCGGCCGGCTTGGCCTCGGCCTCGGGCGCCTCGAAGGCCACCAGGACGTAGACCGGGCGCTTCTCCCCCAGGAGGACCACCTTGCGGTCCAGCTCCACCTTGGGAGAGAGGGCCGCGGCGAACGCCGGCCCGGCGGCGAGGGCCGGCCCAGCGGCGAGGGCCGGCCCAGCCGCCAGGGCCGCCGCCAGAATCATCAGACCGAGCGCCCGCCGGCCTGGCCCCGCGCCCCTCTTCACCGCCATGGAGATTCGCATGTCCCCTTCCTCCTTCGGAATCCTAGGCCCGGTTCGCGGCGGCAAATGGAGAGAGAGCAAAATCGGGAAGGATTTCCCCCCGGCATTCTACCAGATGAAGAAGATAGGGAAACGGGGCGCTTCAGCGCCTCCGGGCGGCGGCCCACCCGGGGTGGCGGAATCCTCCGGGGGGGGGCGCCTTGCACGGCCGGGGCCCAAAACTTCTCATGGCCTCCCTTTCGCAATTGTCAGCCCCCCCTACGGCTTCTCCCCTCGTGTTCGCCCCATGACGAAATCCTCTCCCACGCCCGGCGGGCGCTCCCGCACCCGGCGGGAGCCGGCCCTTGCGGCTGTCGGATAATGTCGTCGCCAAAATGGCGCCCCGGTTTGACCCGATGGCGGCTTGATGGCATTCTCAATGAAATAACCAACGATACCGGCGCCGAAAGAGTGGAATCAGAATTCTGAAATGGGATTCCGGTTCGGGGCAGGTCCGGCGACCGGCGCTCTTCCTAACCGCGCGCGCCGCCAAGCCTCCGGCCTTGGTCTGAGCCATCTAGAGGGGAATCGGGGAAATGCCCATCCCGCGCGCCATCCTCCTCTGCGCTTTGCTCCTCTGGGGCGCCGTTCTTTCCCCCGCCCCGGCGCAAGGCCAGGCCTCCCGCCCCCTCGTCGTGGTCGTCTCGGTGTCGCGGGGCTTCTCTCCGAAGAATGCGGCCTGGCGGGATCAGCGCCTGGGCTTCGGCCTCCGCCAGCTCGTGGGCGAGCTCCTTTTCGCCACCGGGCGGTTCCGCTTCATCGAGGAAAAGGACGAAGTCCGCAGCGCCCTGCGGACGATCCAGGAGCGCAAGTGGAAGGACGCGGCGGATTCGAGCGAGTCCGAGGCCGCCGAGCAGCCCCGCGAATGGGGGAAGAAACTGGGGGCGGACTGGGCGGCCTGGGCCGTCGTGCGCAACGCCGAGGTGATCCGGTCGCGATCTTTCCTGGGGCCGTTTTCGCGGGGAAGCTCCAAGGTGATCGTGAAGGTGCGGGTGAGCGCCGTGGA
>JAZGDQ010000392.1:0-5211 GCA_036477985.1 bacterium | reverse complement strand
CGATGCGCGCCAGGCCGGCCGGGCCGGGATCGATCCCCAGCCGAAAGCGCGCGAGGGAGCGGTTGTCCTTCACCAGCTCCCGCTCCCCCTGGTGGATGTGGATGTCCACGCCGGTCTGGTTGTCCTTGAAGGTGGTGAAGGTCTCGCGCGCGCTCACCGGAATCGTCGTGTTCCGGGGGATGATCCACCCCATGGCGCCGCCCATGGTCTCGATGCCGAGCGAGAGGGGGGTGACGTCGAGGAGGAGCATGTCCTTGCGCCCGCCGCCGAGAATGTCCGCCTGGACGGCGGCGCCCTGGGCGACCACCTCGTCGGGGTTGATGGAGGCGTGGGGCTCGCGGCCGAACATCTTGCGCACGAGCTCGCGCACGAGGGGCATCCGGGTGGAGCCCCCCACGAGGACGACCTCGTCCACCTCGCCGGCCTCGAGGCCCGCGTCCGCGAGCGCCCGGCGGCAGGGGGCCAGTGTGCGCTCGGCGATGGGGCGCAGGATCTCCTCCATCTCCGCGCGGGTGAGGACGCGCCGGAAGGTGAGATCGGCGCCGCCCGGATTCTCGAGGACGATCTCGGTCTCCTCCGCGCCGGAGAGGGCGCGCTTGGCCCGCTCGCAGACCACGGCCAGCTCTCCGACCGCGGCCGCCTCGGCCGAGAGGTCCACCCCGGTCTCTCCCCGCACGTCCTCCAGGAGGCGGTCGGCGAGGGCGCGGTCGAAGTCGTCCCCGCCCAGGCGGGTGTCTCCCCCCGTGGAGAGCACCTCGAAAACGCCCCCCTTGATCCGCAGGATGGAGATGTCGAAGGTCCCTCCGCCGAGGTCGTAGACGGCGACCACGCCGCGGTCCTGCTCGTGGAGGCCGTAGGCCAGGGAGGCGGCCGTCGGCTCGTTCAGGATGCGCAGCACCTCGAGGCCGGCGAGGCGGCCCGCGTCCTTGGTGGCCTGGCGCTGGGCGTCGTTGAAGTAGGCGGGCACGGTGACGACGGCGCGAATGACCGGCCGCCCCAGCACCCGCTCGGCGCGCGACTTGAGCTCGCGCAGGATGAGGGCGCTGATCTCGGGCGCGCTGTAAGAGCGCCCCCGGGCCAGGACGTGGACCACCTCCCGCTCGGAGGGATCGATCTCGAAGGGCAGGTAGCGGAGATCCCCCTCCAGGTCGGCGTAGCCGCGCCCCATGAACCGCTTGACCGAGAAGATGGTGTTGCGGCTGTCCGAGATGCGGACGTCGCGGGCCTTCTCGCCCACCGTCACGCGGCCCGCGCCGAAGGACACCACCGAGGGGAGGAGGGGGCTCTCCCCCTCGGGCGCAAGCACCTCCGGCCGCCCGTCCCGGATGACGCTGACCAGGCTGTTGGTGGTTCCCAGATCGATTCCGATGATGTCGGTCACGACGCGTCTTCCAGTGCGCCCTCGATGCTTCGCAGGACGTTGTTGATGTAGTTCCGCTGGCTCAGGATGGAGCGCATCTTATCGAGGGCTTCGCTCGAGGGCGCCCCTGCCTCCAGGGAGCCGTCCCACTTCTTCGCCAGATCGTCCAGGGCGTCGCGCTGGCCCGAGCGAAGCGCCACGAAGCACTCCTGGGCCGCGCCGAGGCGGCCGCGGAGGTTTTCGGCCTCCTCCTCCTCGCTGCAGCACTTGAACTCCTCGACCGCCTCCTGCGCCTCGAAGATCTCCTCGAGCATCTCGGCGGGCGGGATCGCGCTGTTCTCCTCCATCTTTCCGCTCTCGAGCTCGACGAGGTAGACCGCCCGGCGGACGGGATCCTTGAGCGCCTTGTAGGCCTCGTTCAGCCGCGCCGAGGCGTCCAGGCTGCGGACGCGCTTGGCGGCGGGGGCGTTCTGGAAAAAGTCGGGGTGGAGCTTGCGGCTCAGGGCGTAGTAGGCGCGCTCGAGGGCGGCCTCGTCGATGCCCAGCTTGCGGGGGAGATCGAAGAGAGAGAAATGATCCACCTCGGCGGGGATGGTCCGTATCTCGCCGGCGTCGTCGAAAATCGCGAACGCCCCGCGCTCCCGCACATCCGCTTCCGTCATCCTCTCCCTCTCCCCCGGCGGCCCGGACGGGTCCGGACGGGCCGGCCGGACTCAACAAAAAACGCGACGCGCACTCCCCGGCGCGGGGGGCGCGGCGCGTTCTCCGGCCGCCGTCCTATGCCGAAAAGCTTTCCCCGCATCCGCAGGTCTGGCCAGCGTTGGGGTTCTTGAAGGTGAACCCCTTGCCACTGAGGCCGTCTTCGAAATCGAGGGTTGTCCCCGCGAGGTAGATGAGGCTCTTCTTGTCGATGACGATCCGCGTCCCGTCGCGCTCGATGACGTGATCCATGATGCCGATCCTGTCGGCTCCCTCGAACTGGAGAACGTAGGAGAGGCCCGAGCATCCGCCCCCGCGCACGCCGACGCGCACGACGGCGTCCGGCCTGCCTTCCTTCTCCATGAGGCGCTTGATGTTGACGACGGCCTTGTCGGTCACCTCGATGGATCGCTTCTTGTCCGCGGTCGTGGATTCCAAGGTCCCATCTCCCTTCTTCGGCGGCGCCCGCATCTCGCGCCCTGCGCCCCTCCCCCGCGCCGGGCGGAGGGGCCGGCTTCCTAGTGGTGGCCCTTCCGCTCGACGAGCGGCGCGCCGTTCTTCTCCCGGTAGTCGTTCAGGGCCGTCTTGATCGCATCCTCGGCGAGGACCGAACAGTGGATCTTGACCGGCGGGAGGTTCAGCTCCTCGACGATCTGGGTGTTCTTGATCTCCTCGGCCTCGTCCACGGTCTTTCCCTTGAGCCATTCGGTGGCGAGCGAGCTCGAGGCGATGGCGCTGCCGCAGCCGAAGGTCTTGAACTTGGCGTCCTCGATGAGGCCGTCGGTGCCCACCTTGATCTGGAGCTTCATGACGTCGCCGCACTCGGGGGCGCCCACCACGCCCGTGCCGACGCTCGGGTCCTTCTTGTCGAGGGAGCCGACGTTGCGCGGGTTGTTGTAGTGGTCGACCACTTTGTCGCTGTATGCCATCTCTTGTCTGGTCTCCTGTCTGAACCGGACGCCGGGCGGCGGATGCGCCGCCTCCCGCGCCCCGATGAAAGTCTCGCCGTTTAGTGCGCCTGCCACTCCACCGTGGAGAGGTCGACGCCCTCCTTGACCATCTCGTAAAGCGGGCTCATCTCCCTGAGCCGGTTGACGACCTTGACCGTCTTCTCGGCCACGTAGTCAAGCTCCTCCTCGGTGGTGAACCGTCCTAGCCCGAAGCGGATCGAGGAGTGGGCCAGCTCGTCCCCCTTGCCCATCGACTTGAGCACGTAACTGGGCTCGAGGCTCGCCGAGGTGCAGGCCGAGCCCGAGGAGACCGCCACGTCCGATATGCCCATGATGAGGGATTCGCCTTCGACGTAGGGGAAGCTCAGGTTGATGTTGCCGGGGAGGCGCTTGGTCTCGTGGCCGTTCACGTAGACCTCCTCGACGCTCTCCATGATGGTGGCCTTGAACTTCTCGCGCATGTTGGTGAGCCGGGTCGCCTCGCTCTCCATCTCCTCGTGGCAGAGCTCGGCGGCCTTGCCAAGGCCCACGATGCCGGAGACGTTGAGGGTGCCCGAGCGCATGCCCCTCTCGTGGCCGCCGCCGTCGATGAGCGCCGCCAGGCGGACCCGCGGCTTGCGCCGGCGGACGTAGATTCCGCCGATGCCCTTGGGGCCGTAGATCTTGTGCGCGGAAAGGGAGAGGAGGTCGATGCACATCTCGTTCACGTCGATGGGGATCTTTCCGAAGCCCTGGGTGGCGTCGGTGTGGAAGAGGATGCCCCGCTCGCGACAGAGCTTGCCGATCTCGCCGATCGGGTTGAGGACGCCGACCTCGTTGTTGGCCGCCATGATGGAGACGAGGATGGTGCCCTCGGTGAGGGCCGCCTCGACCATCTCGGTGGTCGTGATGCCGTCATCGGGAGGCTCAATGTAGGTCACGTCGTAGCCCCAGGTTTCGAGGCGCTTGGCCGAATCGATGATGGCCTTGTGCTCGATGGCGGAGGTGACGATGTGGTTCCCCTTCTTCTTGTACATCTCGGCGACGCCCTTGAGGGCCATGTTGTCCGATTCGGTGGCCCCGCTCGTGAAGATGATCTCGCGCGGGTCGGCGCCTATCACGTTCGCGATTTTCTCGCGGGCCACGTCGACCGCCTTCTCCGCCTCCCAGCCGTAGCTGTGATTGCGGCTGGCTGCGTTTCCGAAGCGATCGGCGAAGTAGGGAGTCATCTCCTCCTGAACGCGCGGATCCACCGGGGTGGTGGCCTGGTAGTCCAAGTAAATGGGAAGCTTGACGCTCATCTAAGGTCTCCTACGGGTGAACCGGCCATATCCAGGAGGGTCATGCTGTTGAGGAGCTGAACGATCTTCCCCTGGATACGCTCCATCGGCTGGAGAATGGGACATCTGGCGTATTGATCGCACTCGGAGGCCATGTCCGTCTGGCAGACGGCCATCGCGATCGGGCCTTCGATCGCCTGAATCACCTCGGCGACCGTTATGGAATCGGGATCGCGGGAGAGGACGTAGCCCCCCTTGGGGCCGTTCCTCGACTCCACGATTCCGCTCTTGGCGAGCTGCTGCATGGTCTTGGCGAGAAGCTCGGAGGGCATGCCGTAGTGGGCGGCGATGGCCTTGGAGCTGGTGGCCTCCCCCTCCTCCTGGTCGGTGAGATGGGCGAGGGCCATCAGTCCGTAGTCCGTCCTCTTGGAAAACGTGAACATCGCCCATTCTCCCCGGTTCGGGCCAAAATTATCGCCGACCAAATTAATCGGCGACCTATACAGTCGTATATATAAGCCCCATCCCCCGCTTTGTCAAACGGCGCAAGGGGGTGCGGCCCCGAAATTGCGGAGGGCCCCACGGCGGGGGAAACTCCCTGATTTTATTATGGAAATCAATAGCTTACAAGATCCACTCCCCCCGGCGGCGGGGAGCCGTGCCGTCAGGAGGGGTGGTTGAGCGTGAAAATAATAAGATTGTTTTATCTGAAATTTTCCCCATATTTTGTTATTTTTATTATTTTTCGCCCTTCCCCTTCTTGATGGGTTTTTCGAGCACCCACTTCCCGTCCTTCACCTGGACCATGAGGAGCGACTCGGGGCCCAGGCCGTTGTGGTTCTCCTTCGAGAAGCGGAAGCGCCCCGTCAGCCCCAGGAAGGGGGGCAGCGTCTCGATGGCGTCCCGCACCCCGGCCCGGCTCGGGCCCTTGGCCCGCAGGGCC
>JAZGDQ010000391.1:0-5128 GCA_036477985.1 bacterium | reverse complement strand
ATCAAAAAACAACGCACAAGGGCGGTTTGAGATGGCCGGCGAAGCCTGCCATCCCACCCGAAGAAGCGGGGATTATAAGGAAATCCGGGGGGTTGTCAACCCTGCCAATGGCCCGAAAACCCCCGGTCTCCGGACTCTATTTCGAGGCGACCTCCTTGCTCTCCTCGGAGGCTTCCTTCTTGGCGGAAACCTTCTCCTCGGAGGCTTCCCTCTCGGCGGGAACCTCCTCCTCCTCCTCCACATCGCCGCCCACGACGGGGACATCCTCCACCATCGGAGAAATTTCCACCTCCGGAGAGAGGAGCTCGACCTGCTGATACTTGCTCGCCCCGGTGCCGGCGGGGATGAGACGCCCCATGATGACGTTTTCCTTCAGGCCCCGCAGGTAGTCCACCTTCCCCGCAACGGCCGCCTGGGTGAGAACCCGGGTGGTCTCCTGGAAGGAGGCCGCCGAGATGAAGCTGTCGGTCGAGAGGGAGGCGCGGGTGATGCCGAGGAGGATGGGCCGCCCCGTGGCCGGCGCCTTGCCCTCGGCTTCGGCCTCCTGGTTGCGCCGCAAGAAGGAATCCCGCGTTATCTGCTCTCCGATCACCATGTCCGTCTCCCCCGAATCGAGAATCTCGAGACGACGGAGCATCTGGCGGACGATGACCTCGATGTGCTTGTCGTTGATGTTCACGCCCCGGAGGCGGTAGACCTCCTGGACCTCGTTGACGAGGTAGCTCTGCAGCTCCCGCTCGCCCAGGACGGCGAGAATGTCGTGGGGGTTCACCGACCCGTCCATCAAGGGCTCGCCGGCCCGCACGATGTCGCCCTCCTGGACGTTGACGTGCTTGCCCCGGGGGATGAGGTACTCCCGCTCATCGCCCGTCTCCGAAACCACGAACACCTGCCGCATTCCCTTGACGACCCCGCCGAACTTCACCTCGCCGTTGATCTCGGAGATGACGGCGTTCTCCTTGGGCTTGCGCGCCTCGAAGAGCTCGGCCACGCGGGGCAGGCCGCCCGTGATGTCCTTCGTCTTGGAGGTCTCGCGCGCGATCTTGAAGATCACGTCTCCCGGCGAGAGGATCTCCCCCTCCATCACGGCGATGTGCGCGCCCGCCGGGAGGGGATAGCTCGCCGCCACCTCGCCCTGCTCGTCGGTGAGGACCGCCCGGGGCTGCCGATTCTCGTCGGTGTGATCGAGGATGACCCGGCGGGAGAGACCGGTGACCTCGTCGATCTCCTCCTGCATGGTGATGCCATCGATGACGTCCTCCAAGGAGATTCGGCCTCCCTTTTCGGACATGATCGAAAACGTGTAGGGGTCCCACTCGAGCAGCTTCTCGCCCTCGTCGACCTTGGCGCCGTCCTTCGCCTTGACGGAGGCGCCGTACACGACGGGGTAGCGCTCCCGCTCGCGGCCGGTTTCGTCGCAGATGGCGATCTGGCCGTTGCGGTTCATGACGATGGTCTCGCCCTTCTTGTTCGCGATGGTCCGCAGGCTCAGGTATTTCACGAAACCCTGGCGCTTCGCTTCGACGGTGCTCTGCTCGGCGGCGCGGGTGGCCGTGCCGCCGATGTGGAAGGTGCGCATGGTGAGCTGGGTGCCCGGCTCGCCGATGGACTGGGCGGCGATGACGCCGACCGCCTCCCCCACCTCGACGAGAGCGCCGGTGGCCAGGCTGCGGCCGTAGCACTTCGCGCAGACCCCGCTGCGCGACTCGCAGGTGAGCACCGAGCGGATCATCACCCGCTCGACGCCGGCGTTCTCGACGCCCCGAACCTTGTCCTCGTTGATCTCTTCCCCCGAGGAGCAGAGAACCTCGTCGTTGAACGGGTCCTTGATGTCGTGGAGGGCGATGCGCCCGAGAACGCGCTCCCCCAGGGTCTGGATGATCTCGCCCCCCTCGACGAGGGCGCCCATCTCGATGCCGTTGACGGTGCCGCAATCAATCTCGGTGATCATGATGTCCTGGGCCACGTCCACCAGGCGGCGGGTGAGGTATCCGCTGTTCGCCGTCTTGAGAGCGGTGTCGGCCAGGCCCTTGCGGGCGCCGTGGGTGGAGATGAAGTACTGGAGCACCGAGAGGCCCTCGCGGAAGTTCGCCGTGATGGGCGTCTCGATGATCTCCCCGGAAGGCTTGGCCATCAGGCCCCGCATCCCGCCCAGCTGGCGGAGCTGGGCCGTGCTGCCCCGCGCGCCCGAGTCGGCCATGATGTAGATCGGGTTGAAATCCTCCGGGGCCTCCTGTCCGTTCCCCTCGGCGGTGCGGCCCCCGCCCATGACGGACTCGTCGTCGGCCTCGAGATCCTTGAACATCTCGCTCGCGACCTCCTCGGTCACGTGGGACCAGATGTCGATGATCTTGTTGTAGCGCTCGCCGTCTGTGATGAGCCCGTCGCGGTACTCGCGCTCGACCTCGAGCACCTCCTGGCGCGCCCCCTCGGTGAGCTCGGTCTTGCGGACGGGCACCTTCATGTCGTCGATCGCGATCGAGATGCCCGCCTGGGTCGCCTGGGCGAAGCCCAGATCCTTCAGATCGTCCAGGAACCGCACGGTGCGGGCCCTGCCGGCAATCTCATAGCACAGGGACACGAGGTCGGTGAGGGCGCGCTTGTCCATCACCCGGTTGGCCGCCTCGAAGGGGACCCCCACGGGCAGGACCTCGTACAGGAGCACCCGGCCCACCGTGGTCGAGATGATGTCCCCCCCTATGCGGACGCGGATCCGCGCCTGGAGGCCGAGCTCGTCCTGATCGTAGGCGATCCGCACCTCGCCGGGGGAGCCCAAGACGTGGCCCTCGCCCTTGGCCCCGCCGCGGGGCTTGGTGAGGTAGTAGCAGCCCAGGATGATGTCCTGGCTCGGCACGGCTATGGGGGTTCCGTTCGCCGGCGAGAGAATGTTGTTCGCCGAGAGCATGAGCACCCGCGCCTCCTCCACGGCCTCGACCGAGAGGGGAATGTGCACCGCCATCTGATCGCCGTCGAAGTCGGCGTTGAAGGCCGCGCACACGAGCGGATGAATCCGAATCGCCTTGCCCTCGACGAGCCGGGGCATGAAGGCCTGCATCCCCAGGCGGTGGAGCGTGGGGGCGCGGTTGAGGATGACCGGGTGGTTCTTCACCACCTCCTCGAGCACGTCCCACACCTCGGGGCGATCCTCCTCCACCATCTTCTTGGCCGCCTTGACGGTGGCCACGAGCCCCTTCTCCTCCAGCTTGTTGTAGATGAAGGGCTTGAACAGCTCGATGGCCATCTTCTTGGGAGGGCCGCACTCGTGAAACTTCAGCTCCGGGCCCACCACGATGACCGAGCGGCCCGAGTAGTCCACCCGCTTGCCGAGCAGGTTCTGGCGGAAGCGCCCCTGCTTCCCCTTGAGCATGTCCGAGAGGCTCTTGAGGGGCCGGCGGTTGGGGCCCCGGAGCAGGCGCCCCCTCCGGCCGTTGTCGAACAGGGCGTCCACGGCCTCTTGGAGCATGCGCTTTTCGTTGCGGATGATGATGTCGGGCGCCTTGAGCTCCTGGAGGCGCATGAGGCGGTTGTTGCGGTTGATGACGCGCCGGTAGAGGTCGTTCAGGTCGCTCGTGGCGAAGCGGCCCCCGTCGAGCGGAACGAGGGGGCGCAGCTCGGGCGGCAGCACGGGGACGACCTCGAGGATCATCCATTCGGGCCGGTTGCCCGAGTTGCGGAAGGCGTCCACCACCTTGAGGCGCTTGATGAGCTTGCGCCGCTTCTGGACGTTGGAGGTTTCGCGGATCCCCTCCTTGAGCGCGGGGGAGAGGGCCTCCAGGTCCAGGTCGGAGATCAGATCGCGGATCGCCGCCGCCCCGATGCCGACGGTGAAATCGTCCTCGTCGAACTCCTCGAGCACGTTGCGGTACTGCTCGTCGGTGAGGAGCCCGTACTTCTTCAGGCCGGTCTCGCCCGGGTCGATGACGACGTAGTTCTCGAAGTAGAGGATCCGCTCCAGCTCGCGCAGCGTCATGTCGAGCAGGTTTCCGATCCGGCTCGGGAGCCCCTTGAAGAACCACACGTGGGAGACCGGGCTGGCGAGCTCGATGTGGGCGAGCCGCTCGCGGCGCACCTTCGAGGAGATGACCTCGACGCCGCACTTCTCGCACACGATCCCGCGGTACTTCATCCGCTTGTACTTCCCGCAAAGGCACTCGTAGTCCTTGACGGGGCCGAAAATCACAGCGCAAAAGAGGCCGTCCCGCTCCGGCTTGAAGGTGCGGTAGTTGATCGTCTCAGGCTTCTTGACCTCTCCCGAGGACCACGCCCGGATCGTGTGGGGCGAGGCGATCCGAATCCGGATGGCGTCGAACGAGACGGGATCTTTGGGCTTCTCGAAGAGGTTGAGGATGCTCTCCAATGCATTCCCTCCTAGGTCCCGGCGGGGAGATCCGCCGGGGGCGGCTTACCGCGGGGCTTCACCGCTTTCGATGAGCTCGACGTCGAGAACAAGACTCTGAAGCTCTTTCATCAATACGTTGAACGACTCGGGCAGGTTCGCCTCGAGGAGGTTCTCCCCCTTGACGATGGACTCGTACATGCGCGTGCGGCCCGCAACGTCGTCGCTCTTCACCGTGAGAATTTCCTGGAGGGTGCGCGCGGCCCCGTAGGCCTCCAGCGCCCAAACCTCCATCTCGCCCAGGCGCTGGCCGCCGAACTGGGCCTTTCCGCCGAGGGGCTGCTGAGTGACGAGCGAGTAGGGGCCCACCGAGCGGGCGTGAATCTTGTCGTCCACCAGGTGATGGAGCTTCATCATGTAGATGTAGCCCACCGTCACCCGCTGATCGAAGGGCCGGCCCGAACGCCCGTCGGAGAGGGCGGCCTTGCCGTAGGGCGGCAGGTCGGCCTCCTTCATCAGGGTGACGATGTCCTGCTCGCTGGCCCCGTCGAAAACCGGGGTGGCGAAGTGCTTGCCGAGCTCCTTGGCGGCCCAGCCCAAATTCGTCTCCAGAATCTGGCCCACGTTCATCCGCGAGGGGACCCCGAGCGGGTTGAGCACGATCTCGATCGGCGCGCCGTCGCCGAGGTAGGGCATGTCCTCCTCGGGGACGATGATCGAAACCACGCCCTTGTTTCCGTGCCGCCCGGCCATCTTGTCGCCCACCTGAAGCTTCCGCTTCATGGCCACGTA
>JAZGDQ010000390.1:0-7984 GCA_036477985.1 bacterium | reverse complement strand
CAGTTCACCGGCCCGAGCCCTTGCACCCCCATTCCGCGGCGCCAAGCCGCCATGTGAGGGCCATCCACCTGTCATTCCAAGCGACTGTAGGTGGCAGCGCCACTGGCGGTGCCGAGGAATCCGCTTTTTCATTCCGGGATTTCAAACAGCAGATCCCTCGGGCGCCGCGCGCGGCGGCGACACACCGCCGGCGATGCCACACCGAAGGCGCTGCCATGCTCGGGAGGACAGCCTTTTACAACGCCGCCGATACCCTTTTTCACAAGATGCCATTCGTCCTCATGAACGGCATTCCGGATTCCACAACTACACCTTGGGCCGGTACCGGCTGTCGGGCGGGTCGGGGCGCGTCCAGGGCTCGATGAGCTTCCCCCCCCGGTAGGCCGCCCGGTAGGGGCCCTTGAGGGTGAGGACGACGACGGGCTTCTTCCGCCGGCTCATCTTCTGGCGGTAGAGGCGGCTCTGCTCCATGTAGAGGTCGCGCTCGCTCGCGAGCTTCTCGAAGAGCAGATCGAAGAACCGCAGGAAGGCCCGGATGAACTCCTTCGTGACCACGTTGTGGCGATCCACCATGTAGCACTTGTCCTCCATCACCCGGTTGTAGATGAGGCCCAGGAGGTTCCCGCCGTTGTCGAAATACGGCTCGTAGGGAAAGGTGCGGCAGGAGACGGAGCGGAAGCCCCGCTCGCAGTGCGCCGGCCCCTTGCACTCGATGAAGATGTTCTCGTCCTCGTCCACCTCCTCGATCATCTCGAACTCATCGGTCGACCGGGGACGGAACTCGTGCCACAGGTTGGTGCGGGGCTGGAGGTACTTAAATTCCTCGCGCCAGGCGATGGGGACCACCCATCCCGTGTCGCAGCAGAACGGCTCCCCGTCGTTGAAGGGTGCGCACTTCTTCCCGCAGTCGAAGACGGCGGGGGCGTTGGGGAGCGCCTTGTAAAGCTCGGCGAAATCACTCGGCTTGAGCACGTCCTCTTACCTCATCCGCGCCGGATGGCGCCTGAAAGGGGCGGAATGGAATGCGCCGCTCGACTGAGCTCGTCGCAGGCCGGCCCGGCCGGAGCGCCAGCGCCTCCCTGGCCTCCGAGACGGCGACGCCGGCCAGCGTGAGCGCCGCGCCCGCCAGGGCGAGGGGCGGGGGGACCTCCCCCAGAAGAGCGAGACCGAACCCCAGGGCGAAGAGGGGCTCGGTGAGGAGCCAAAGCGAGGCGCGCGCGGTCTCGAGGCGGCGCTGCGCCCAGGTCTGAAGATAAAAGGCCAGGGCCGTGGCGAGCAAACCCGTGACGAGGAGGGCGGTGAGGACCTCGCCGCTCCAGCGGACCGGCCCGCCCAGCGCGAGGGCGGCGAGGAGCGCCAGGGCGGCGGCGGCCGCCACCTGGAGGGTGAAGAACCTCAGGGGCGCCAGCCTCCCGCCGAAGGCGCCCAGGCAGACGATGTGGAGGGCGAACACGGCCGCGCAGGCCAGGGCGCGCAGGTCTCCCAGGCCCGTTCGGGCGAAGTCCGCCCCCGAGAGGAGGTAGAGCCCCGAGAGGGCGGCGGCCGCCCCGGCCAGCTGGGCCTTCCTCGGCCGCCGCCCGCCCAGCCACATGATGAAGGGGACCATGATGACGCAAAGGGAGGTGATGAAGGCGGAGTTGGCCGCCGTCGTGAAGCGGAGCCCCTGGGTCTGAAAGAAGAACCCCCCGTAGAGGGCGGCGCCGGCCGCCGCCCCCCTGGCCCAGTCCGCCGGCCGCGTCCCGCGGAGGGAGGCCCCCCCGAGGAGGGCCGCCGCGGCCAGGGCCACGCCGAAGCGCAGCGCCAGGAAGGAGAGCGCGTCCGCGTCGCGCAGGGCGGCCTTCACGAGGGCGAAGGTGGAGCCCCAGATGAAGCACGCGAGGAGGAGCGCCGCCACCGAGAGGGCGCCTCCCCCCGCGAGCGGCCGCCTCGCGGGGCCGCCCTCCCGGCGCTCTTCCGGGTTCTCTCCCCCGGGCGCCGCGGAGGCGTCCGGCGGGACGGAATGGACAGACATGAACCACCCTTTCAGGCAGGATTAATCTCTCTTTCCATCCTATCACAGCGCGGGGAGAGGAGTGGGGGGGGACCCGGAGAATGGCCGGGAAAAAGGGAGTTCCGAAACGCGAGCCGGGCGGAGGCGCGCAGCGCAGCGGGAGAGGGAATTATCGCTCGGGAGGCGGCTCGGCCAGGGAGAGGGCGCGCGCGACCGCCGCCGCCCCCTGAAGGGCGAGGACGGAGCAGAAGTCGATCTCCTCCACCCGAAGCTCGCGCGAGCCGTCGAAGTAGAAGGACATCAGCCCCAGGGTGCGCTCTCCCGCCTTCAGGGGGAAGACCACCATGGAGCCGATCCCCTCGCTCTTGAGGGCTTCGGGCGCCTCATCCCATTCCTCCACCGAGGTCACCTCGACGAACTCCCCCTCCCGGACGGAGATCCGCTCGGGCATCTCTTCCGCCCCCACGGCGATGGCGGCCCGGTATCCCTCCCCCACCTGGGAGGAGTAGACCTCGAACAGTTGGCCCATCGCCTCGTCGTAGAGGGCCGAGTAGGACCGGCTCGCCCCGATGAATTTCGCCGCCTGCCGGGTGGCGAGCGAAATGACCTCCCGGAAATGCTCCCCCTTGGCGACCGACTCGCTCACCTGATGGAGCGTCCGAAGGGAGGCGGTCCCCGGAAGGCCCGATCCGGCCCCCCCGGCCGTCCCGCCCATCGCCGGCGCCGGCGGAAGAGGGGCCTCCGGCTCCTCCGGGGACTCCTCCCCCCGGCCTCCCCGCAGGAGAGCGAAGAGCCCCACCAGGATCGCCCAGAGAACGGCGGCGCCCGCCCCGAGGACCTTCTCGCGGCGCCCGCCGGGGAGGGAGGCCCCGCGCCGGTCGGAGATGTGGACGAGGCGCAGCTTCTTCGTCCCGCCGTCGACGCTCAGCTGGATCATCGACCGCTCGCCCTCGTGGAGGGTGTTGAAGGCGTCCGGAACGCAGCAGGCGGTGATATCGAGGAGAAGCGAAAGGCTCTTGTCGAAAGATTGGGCGACGGATTTGTGAAGGAAGCTCTTCCCCGTGCGGGCGTAGAGGACGGTCTGGTCCGGCTCGGAGAGGAGAAAGACGCTGTCGCGCGGGCCCAGCTCCCCCTCCCCGGCGGAGACGAGCGTTTCGGCCGGGAAGATGAGCCCCCAGTACCCCCTTGTGGAGGGGGAGGGCGAGGCGAGGAGGAGGACCGAAACGCCCCCGAGGGAGGCCGCCTCGATCGCAAACCTCCTCCCGGCGCCCTTCTTCTGGCTCCGCAGGGCCGCCACCGCGCGGCGCCAGCCCTTCCGCTCGGCGGCCCCCCTGACCGGCATCCCGGCCTTGCGGCGGGAGTCGAGGATTCTCCCGCGCCCGTCGATGACGACGGCGGCGGTGTTGCCCGTCTCGCCCGCCCGCCGCTGCATGACGAAGGCCAGCGCCTTGGTCTTCGTGCGCGCGCTCGGGGAGGTCGAGCCCACCAGGAACTCGGCCGAACGCATGCGCATGAGGGCCGCGCGGATCCGAGCCTCCACCCGGCCCTTGAAGGCCTGGGCGATGCGGAGGTCGCGCTCGTCGATCTTCGCCTGGCGGGCGGCGTGGAAGCTTTCGCGAAGGCCGAAAAAAGCGGCCGCGGCGGCGAGGGCGGCCACGAGGGCGAAAATGTAGATAGAACGGCGCGAACCGCGACGATCGGGGTTGTCATTCACTTCGGCCGAGGTCCCTCGACGGACGCAAAACCCCTAAAAGAGAGCCTGCTCGGGAAACTCTACCCCCTCGGCGCGGGAGGAGCAACAGCGGGCGCACGAGGCGGGCGGAGGAGGAGGGGGGGGAGAAGAGAGGGCGAACGCTCAGCCTGCGGGGGCGCCGTTCGTCTGGGGGCCGCCGAAGATCTGCTCGGAGAAGTGGCAGGCGGAGAAGTGTCCCGGGGCGACTTCCCGCATGGGCGGCTCCTCCGCCGCGCACTTCTCCTCTTTGTAGGGGCAGCGGGTGTGGAAGCGGCACCCCGAGGGAGGGTTGATCGGGCTCGGCACGTCCCCGTGAAGAATGATGCGCTCCTTGCGCTTGGCCTTCGGGTCGGGCACCGGAACCGCCGAGAGGAGGGCTTCGGTGTAGGGATGCTTCGGGGTCATCACCACATCGTCGCTCCCCCCTATCTCGACGATCTTGCCCAGGTACATCACCGCGATGCGGTCGCTGATGTGCTGAACGACCGAAAGGTCGTGGGCGATGATGACGTAGGCGATTCCGTACTCTTTCTGGAGATCCTCCAGGAGGTTGATCACCTGGGCCTGGATGGACACGTCGAGGGCGCTGACGGGCTCGTCCCCGATGATGAGCTTGGGGTTGAGAGCGAGGGCCCGGGCGATGCCGATGCGCTGGCGCTGCCCGCCCGAGAACTCATGGGGATACCGGCGCATGTGCTCCGAGCGCAGCCCGACCCGGTTGAGGATGTCGGCCACGCGCTCCTCGCGCTCCTTGCCCTTGGCGATCTTGTGGATCGCCAGCGGCTCGCCGACGATGCTCCCCACCGTCATGCGCGGGTTGAGGGAGGCGTAGGGGTCCTGGAAGATGATCTGCATCTCCCGCCGCAGCTTCCGCATGGACTCGCGGTCCAGACTCAAGACATCTTCGCCCTCGAAGAACACCTCGCCCGAGGTGGGCTCGATGAGGCGCAGGATGGCCCGGCCCGTGGTGGACTTCCCGCAGCCGCTCTCGCCCACCAGGCCCAGGGTCTCGCCCGGGGCCAGGTCGAAGCTCACCCCGTCCACGGCGCGGACGTAGGAATGGACCCGGGAAAACACGCCTCCCCGCACGGGAAAGTGCTTCACCAGATTCTTCACCTCGAGGAGCTTTTCGGCCATGGCGGTCTGGGTCTCCTGAAACCGGGGAGGGTCATCCGGGTTCGAAAGCGTACCCGTTATCTACCAAATTGGGGGACGGGCGGGCAACTCGCCCAAAGGGAGAGGCGGGCGGGGTCCCCCGCGAGGGGAAAATTTTGCTCCCCCGGGGGCCGGCCGGGAGCCGCGGGCGGGGCCGCGGCGGCGGCACGAATCTCATAACCCACTGAAAAACAATCGAATACCATGATCCCGGAATACGGCATACCGATTGCATATATTCGAGGGCAAGAGGACGGCCCCGATGGGCCGGCATTCTCCTCTTTGCGGATAGCGGGACCCCGGGTAGAATCAGGGCGGCCCGAAAGTGGCGCCAAGGCGCCGGGAGTGAGGAAAATGGCTGATATCCCTTCGATTCAGGGGCCCGGCGGCCCCGGCGGAATCGACCCCGCCCACCAAGCGAAAAAGACCGGACCCGCGCACAGGACGGATGGCGCCTCCTTCGCCGACATGCTCAAAGAGGCCAAGAGCGCGGCCGGAGCGGGCGGAGTGGACAAGACCCGCGACGTGGACGCGCTCCTCCCGGCCGCCTTCATCGGGTCCCTGGAAGGGGCCGGCGGCGGAACCCGGGGGACCGTATCGGCGCTCGGCAAGGAGTTCTTCCGCCTCCTCGAATCGTTCCAAGACCAGCTGAGCAACCCCGATATCTCGCTGAAGGAGCTCGCTCCCCTGCTCCAGCACATGGAGACCTTCCGCGACAAGATGCTCGACGATATCGCCTCCGTCCCCCAGGGAGATCCCGGCCGCAACCTCGTGGAAGAGATGGCCGCCCTGGTCTCGATGGAGTCGGCCAAGTTCCACCGGGGCGATTTCATCTAGCCTCCCCCTCACCCGTGCGCCGCCAGGGCCTCCCCTCCGGGGAGGCTCTTTTTTTCGCCCCGCCTCCGCCGGGCTGTTGATTCACCGCCCCCTTTTTTGCTAGGTTTCTTTCTTCGATTCCCGGAGCATGCTCCCCTGCGGGGCGGCCCGGTGAGGGCGGGCAGGGCGTTTCCGGCGGAAGCAACCATTGGAGGCCGTCATGGCGGATGAAGAAGGAAAGGTGGAAGAGGCAGGGGGCGAAGAGGCCCCGGGCGAGGAGGCCCCAGCCGAAAAAGCTCCCGAGGAGGCTTCCACGGAAGAGGCCCCGGCCAAGGCGGCCGCCGAGGAGGAGGCCGAGAGGCCCAAGCTCACCGCGCGCGAGATCGAGAAGATGAACGTCCCGAAGCTCAAGGAGGCGGCCCTGGGGTACGGCGGGCGGATCCAGGGCGTCCACGGGATGGACAAGAACCAGCTCATCCGCACCCTCAAGGAGATCAACGGCATCCCCCTTCAGGAGGCCAAGCGCGTCTCCAAGATCGACCGCGCCGCCGTGAAGGGGCGGATCCGCACCCTCCGAGGGGGCCGCGACCAGGCCATCGCCGATAAGGACAAGGTCGCCCTCAAGCGGATTCGCCAGCGGATCAAGGCGCTCCGCCGCAAGCTCGTCCGCTCGGCCTAGCCATCCGGCCCTCATTCGGGGGCCTTGACGCCGGGAAGACGCCTCCGGCATAACGTCGGGACGCCCCGGAAGCGGGTGCGCCGCCGCCTCGCAGAACCTGGGATATCCATCCCCCTCCGGGATGCGTTCGGGCAGTGAAGGGGGCGCCTTTCGCGCCGCCCCTGTCCACCTCTCCCAGGAGCCGGCGCCGCATGTCCACCGCCTCGTCCCTCCTCCTCCTCCGCGATCAAGGCGCCGGGGAGGGCTTCGCCCGGCGCGCCGGCCGGGATGCGCCCGGCCTCGGCCGCATCGACCTCCTCACCCTCCAGATCAACGTCGGGAAGCTGTGCAACCAGACCTGCGTCCACTGCCACGTGGGCGCCGGCCCCCACCGCAAGGAGATCATGACCCGCGAGACGGCGGACCGCATCCTGAAATGGCTGGCCGCCTCCCGGGTCCCGGCGGTGGACTTCACGGGCGGCGCCCCGGAGCTGAACCCGAACTTCCGCCGTCTCGTGGAGGGGGCCCGCGCCCTGGGGCGGCGCGTCATGGTGCGCTGCAACCTCACCGTCATCTTCGAGCCCGGCATGGAGGGGCTCGTCGACTTCTACCGCGGGCAGCGCGTCGAGCTCATCTGCTCCCTGCCCTGCTACCTGGAGGAGAACGTGGACGCCCAGCGCGGGGAGGGCGTCTTCGAGAAGAGCGTCGAGGCCCTCCGGCGGCTCAACGCGGCCGGCTTCGGCCCCCCGGGCGACCTCCTCCTCAAGCTCGTCTACAACCCCTTGGGGGACTACCTCCCTCCCCCCCAGGCCGACCTCGAGGCGGACTACCGCCGCGAGCTGGGCCGCCGTTATGGAATCCGCTTCAACGAGCTCTTCACCCTCGCCAACATGCCCATCAGCCGCTTCGCCGGCCTCCTCAAGAAGGGCGGAAGGCTCGGCGCCTACATGCGCCTCCTGCGCGAGGCCTACAACCCCGACACCCTGCCCGGCCTCATGTGCCGCCACCTCATCAGCGTGGGCTGGGAGGGCTCCCTCTACGACTGCGACTTCAACCAGATGCTCGAGATGGCGCTCGCCAACGGCCGCCCCCTCAAGCTCTGGGACGTGACGCCCGCCCAGCTCATCGGCCGCGGCATCCTCCTCGGCGAGCACTGCTACGGCTGCACGGCGGGCGCCGGCTCCTCCTGCGGCGGCGCCCTGGCCTGAGCCCCCCGCGGCCCCTCCTGCCTTCCTCCCCACAACTCCCTCCACTCGACGGCTCGACTGCCTTCGAAGCGTGGAGGGCCAGAGAGGGGGTGCGGGGCCGAATCGGCCCGGGAAGAGGGGGTTTTCGCAAATTATTCGATTATTTTTTCGCTCAATCGTACGATTTTTTTGAATCCTTTTCTCTCCCGGCGGTTCTAATAGATATCGAACCGTTTTTTCGGTTCCCTTCGTCCGCATGACGGGATTCGAAGAGGAATTCGCGGCATGGGGCTCCGGCCCGCGCCCGGGCGGCGTCCGGACTCCCGCCGCCGGGGGGGAGAAGAAGAAGGGAGGAAACCTCCTGAGACAGAGGCGCCCCTCCTGAAGAAGGCGCTTCGAATTCAACCAGCGACTCGCCTCCCGGATCATTCCGGGGGTTGGGCGCC
>JAZGDQ010000039.1:0-4878 GCA_036477985.1 bacterium | reverse complement strand
CGCTCCCCCTTGGGGGTCCGCTCGACCTCTAGCGCTTTCCATACGGCGCGCCCGGCGCGGATGGGCGCGAGGGCGGCCCGGTGGATGGAGAGGGCATGGCGCCGGAGCTGGGAGGCGGAGGGGGTTTTGGGCCGCCCCCCTCCCGCGCGCTTTTGCTGCGCCGGCCGCTTCCGCTTCATCGGGTCTCCTTCGCCCATTCCGCCGATTCGGGGTACCCTGCGCGGGGGATGCGCCCCGTCCGGGGGCCATCAGTCGATGGTCCACATCCGCCGATGGGCCGCATCCTATGAAAGGGCGGAGCCGGGGGTCAACGGGGGAGCGCGCCGAGCGGAAGGGCGTTGCGGGCGGCGGGGGTGGGCCGCTCATGAGGAGGCACCACTTGTCGAGCGTGGGGATCATTGCGAACCCCCATTCGGGGAAGGACATCCGGCGGCTCGTGGGGCTGGCCAGCTCGTTCAGCAACCACGAGAAGGTGTTGATTCTCAAACGGGTGCTCGTGGGGCTGGCCGCCGCAGGGGTGGAGGAGGTGACCGCCCTGGACGACGCGGGCGGCCTGGCCGCCGCCGCCATCGAGGGATGGCGCCCCGACCGAGGCGGTGGCCGGGACCGGGGCGGCGGCCGACGGCTCCGGACGCGGCTCCTCGACATCCCCGCCCGGGGGGAGAGCGAGGACTCCACGCGTGCGGCCGCGAAGATGCGCGAGCAGGGGGCCGGCTGCATCATCGTCCTCGGGGGGGACGGGACCTGCCGCGCCGCCGCCAAGGGCTGCGGCAACCGCCCTCTCATCCCCCTCTCGACGGGGACGAACAACGTCTTTCCCCAGAGCTGGGAGGGGACCGTCGCCGGCCTCGCCGCCGGCCTCTACGCCTGCCGCCCCCGGCGCTATCCGGGCCAGACGCTCCCCACGAAGCGCCTCCGGGTCCACCTCGCCGAGGGGGAGGAGATCGCCCTGGTGGACGTGGCCATTGTGCGGGGCGCATACGCCGGGGCGCGCGCCATCTGGGAGGTGGACCGCATCGAGGCCCTCGCCCTCACCCAGTGCCGCCCGGCGGGCCTCGGGCTCTCGGCCATCGGGGCGAGCCTCGACCCCCTGGGTCCGCAGGACCGGGACGGGCTCTGGATCGAGTTCGCCGGCGCGGGGAAGGGGAGAGGGAAGGGGGCGAGAGGAGGAAAGCGCGTCCTCTCCCCCATCGGGCCGGGCCTTCTGGCCGAGGCGCGGGTCAGGCGGTTCCGCCGCCTGGCGCCGGGCGATGTGATCGAGATCGTGGCGAAGGGGGACCGCCTCCTCGCCTTCGACGGGGAGCGGGAGCGGCCCCTCCGGGCGGGCGAGGCGGTGCGGATCACGCTCGATGCCCGGGGGCCCCGCGTCCTGGATGTTCCCGCCCTCCTGGAGCGCGCCGCCCGGGCGGGCCACCTCGCCGAGGCGGCCGGGAACGGGGTTTCGCGCAAGCGCCGGGGGAGGGGAAGGGGCCGCTGAAGAGGTTTCTAGAGGTTTCGCATCGTGCTAGAATTCAAATTAGAGATTCGGCCTAAACAGCTATTTTTTATTCTCTTAGAATTCACTTGAAAGAAATTTCTTGAATACAAGTGATAGGTGAAATTCGCTTCCGCCGAACCGCAGCCCCCCTCTCTTCCCAATCCCGCCGGACATCCGTCCCTTCCCTTCCCGCCAGGCTGCAATTTCACGGGAATCATGACCGGGGGCTTTTCCGCTCCGCTCGAATTCCTCCTCCAGGAGCGAGCGCCGGGCTCCCAGGGGGGAGCGCCGGGCTCCGCTCCCATCCGGATGGCGCCCCGCTTGCGCCGCCTGGCGCCATTCTCCTCTCCCGTTTCTCCGGCAGGGAATCCTTATACCGATGCATGGCGGGGGGGGCATGCGGGCTCCCGTCCGGCGGCTGGTCTTCCAATCCCTGGGCCGTTTTCCGTCATCCTCTGCATGGGCTGCCGGGATATCGGATCCTCCTCGGGGTGATCATCCCCGCCTGCGCCGCTTGGCGACCTGCCTGCGCCGCTTGGCGCCGGGCCGGGGGAGACGACGGGGAGGGTCCGCGGGGAGGGCGGGGCGAGCGGCTCCGGCGAGTTTGGCGGCGATAAAGATTTGTGATAAAATAGGTTAATAACTACATTGGCGGCGCACCCATGGGGGGCCGAGCCGTTCCGCCGGAATGCATGAAAGGAGAGCGGATGAACGTCTTCGAACCCTCGTTGGCGCTCACGCTGGAGCTTCCCGACCGGTACACCCTCCATTCGGTGACCATCGCCCCGAGCACCTGTTTCCACACCGTGGGGGCGGAGCTCGGACTTCCGCCCGGCCACCTCATCGTCCCCGAGGCGGTTCCCGTCATGCTGCGCATCGGGTACGGGGCGGAGCAGATCTGCCTGCAGATCGTCACGCCCGTCCGCCACCAGATTGCGGACCTGCAGCTGGGGGGCGGCTCGGGCAAGACCAGCGTCGTCGCCTTCGCCATGCTCGAGGAGATGGTGGTGGGCGTGGCCAGCGTCGCCCTCACCGACCCGGCGCGGATCAACATCGCGGGCGAGGGGTAGGCGGCGGGGGGAAGAGGGGCGGGCGGTCCCCGGACCCGCCGGCGGCTCGGATTCAACTAACGAGATAATAATCGGAAACTTCGTTTCACGCATTTCGCATAAAATTTTTCTGGATAACCGATCTTGAAATGTGATAGGGTTATGGCATCACAAAAAAGAGATGCCGAGAGGGCGCCGGGGGGGGGGTTGCGCCCGTGCGCGTTTCGCGGCGGATTGAAGGTTGCGACCACGCTGGCGGGCTTGGTTGTGGTGTTGGTGTGCGGGGGAGCCGCGCCATGAGCACGATCCGGAAAAGGCCCTGTGGACCCTTCACGGAGTCATTTTTCGCGGAGTTTGGGAGAGGGACATTTTCCGGCAACCGTTCTGGATTACTGTGATATTAACGATCTAAGGAGGCAAAATGCATGGCCCGTGAAGCTTCGGGCCTGTGAAACTTTAATGAAAAGGAGACGCCGTCGTGAAGAATTTCGGGAAATATTTTTGGCTTGGCGTTCTTTGGGTTTTTCTTGTTCCTGGATGCACTTCATTAAATTATCTATATCCTAAGGCTGATTGGAATACGATATATGGGGTGAAAAATGCGAAGGGGGAGCCACCAACCGATGAGGGCAAAAAGGTAGCTGCAATGACTTATATACGAGCCTTGCGTGAAGTTTACAAAAACCGCGAACGAGCAAATCGATTTGCCATATATGGAGCAGGTGTCACCGGACTGGGCACAATCGGCGCCATTACAATAATTAAGGGTTCCAAAGAAGACCAAGGGGGTAACGACTCGATTTTAATCTTAGGGGCAGTCGGAACATTCCTGACGGGGGCCCTGGCCCTTTTTCAGAGCGAGTGCAAGGCGAAAGCCTACAAAACGGGAATTCAGAAACTCTTGGCCATCGATATTAGTATTATTAATACCGGAATCCTGTTGATGAAAGCGGCCAACGATGCTGATAAAGATGTAGAGGCTGCAAAGGCCGCCTGCGAGTAAATATTTTTGCAAAAAATTCGCTGCCAACCGGTTAACATATAGCGGTTTCTTGGGCCTGAAGAAGCTTTGTATCAACAATTTTGGGCGTGCTGAATTTGACAAGAGAGCAGATTCGCTTTTGCTCTGAATCGCGCCAGAGCGTCATTCGTCTGAGAGCAAAGGGGCGGAAAGGGAGGCCAGACCCCATGCTCAACATCAGCCAGTTCCGCACGACCATCGTCCGGCCCGTCCTGGCGGGCGTCGGCGCGCACGGCCGCGAGGCGGAGAACCTCGCATGCGGAACCCTTAGCTCCAGCGATCCACCCGTCTCCCCCGCCAGTTGTCCTGACTGACTCCGCCCGCCATCCCCCCTCTCCATCCCCTCTTTCACGTCCCGCCGGCTCACCGGGCCCCATCCCCGGGGATTTGTCGGGGCGGCCCGGTTGACATCCTCCCCGACTCTTTCTAGATTTAATGGCGCTCGAAGCCGGCGGGGGGTTGGAAAGCCCCCGCACTCAAAGGGTTAAGGACTAGGCCCCTTCCCGGCGGGGAGGGGCTTTGGCGCGCGGGGGCGGGCGCCCCCCCAAAATGCCCCGGCGCGGCCCCCTATGCCCGGCGCGGCCCCTATGCCCCGGTGCAGCCGCCTATGCTCCGGTTCAACCGGATATGCTCCGGTTCAACCGGCGGCGCGGCCGGGCCGCCTATGGTCCGGTTCAACCGGGAAGGAGAGTTCGCGTTTGATCCAGGTCGAGGGTCTCACCAAGTTCTACGGGAGCGTGCCCGGAATCGAGGGGATCTCCTTCGGGGTGGAGAAGGGGGAGATTTTGGGCTTTCTCGGCCCCAACGGCGCCGGGAAATCCACCACCATGCGCATCCTCACCGGCTACATGCCCCCCACCTCGGGGACGGCCCGGGTGGCCGGCCACGACATCTCGGCCAATCCCCTCGAGGTCCAGCGCAACCTCGGCTACATGCCCGAGAACAATCCGCTCTATCCGGAGATGACAGTGACCGCCTATCTGGACGTCGCCGCCGCCATCAAGGGGATGCGCGGGCAGGCGAAGACGGCCGCCGTCGCGCGTGTCACCGCGAGCTGCGGCCTGGGGGAGGTGGCGATGCGCCTCATCGGCCACCTCTCGAAGGGCTACCGCCAGCGCGTCGGTCTCGCCCAGGCCCTGGTGAACAACCCGCCCGTCCTCATCCTGGACGAGCCGACCTCGGGCCTCGACCCGGCCCAGATCGTCGAAATCCGCCACCTCATCCGGGGCCTCAAGGGGGAGCACACCATCCTCCTGAGCACCCATATCCTCCCCGAGGTGAGCATGGTCTGCGACCGGGTGATCATCATCGACCGCGGCCGGGTGGCCCAC
>JAZGDQ010000389.1:0-10185 GCA_036477985.1 bacterium | reverse complement strand
ACTCGAACCCCCACTTCCTTGCGGAAACGGGGACGGGCGCCGGAGCGACACTCGCCCCGCACCGCGGGCTAAAAACGGAAGCTGTCCGCCGCGCGGGACAGCTGCGCCGGACGGAAATTTACTGGTGCCGGAGGCGGGATTCGAACCCGCAAGAGGCTAGGCCCCGGTGGATTTTGAGTCCACTGCGTCTACCAGATTCCGCCACTCCGGCGCATGGCGGCCCACCATATCCGGCGCGCGCCCTTTCGACAAGTGAAACCGGGGGGGAGCTCACGGCCGTCCCCCGACGTACTCGTCCCAGCTCGAGGGCAAGACCTCCTGGGCCTCGACCCGCCACGTGACGCTCCCCTCGCAGTCGGGGCAAAGAATGATGAAGCGCCCCTCGAGCTCCTCCTCCATCTCGTCGCGGAAGACGCGCAGGCACTCGCGGCAGTGGATCCGCCCGCAGGCGGTGCAGCTGTCCGGGTGCGGGTGGTGAAAGCGCAGCCCGCAGGCCGGGCACTCGGTCATCTCCACGGCGCAGCGCCTCCTCCGGCCCTAGGGCGCCCGCACAGGGGCGCCCCTGCGGGAACATCATCCCGGGACGCCCACCGGGGGGCGGCCGAAACGAAAACCGGCCGGGGAGCCCCTTCCACCCCGGCCGTCTCGGCGAGAGCCCCGCGGGCGGGACGCTCGCCATCATCATCGCTATCGCAATCGCCCTGCTCCCGCTCCCCGTCCCCCTTCCCTTCCAAGCGGCCTGGGCCGCTCATGGAATCGACACCTAGGCCTTCTCCTTCGCCTTCGCCTTGGGGGCTTCGGCCTTCTTCTCCCCGCCCCCCTTGCCCGAGTCGGCGCCGGCCTTGCTCTCCCCGCTCTCCCCCTTCCCGGCGGCGGCGCCGGCCTTCTCGCCGTCCCCTTTGGGGGCCGAATCCTCCTTCTTCTTCTCCGCCTTCTCCGCCTCCTTGTTCTTTCCGTTCGCGGCGTAGTCGGTGACGTACCACCCCTGGCCCTTCAGGTGAAAGGCCGAGAGGGAGACCTTGCGGTGGAGCTTCAGCGCCCCGCAGGAGGGGCATTTGCGCAACGCGCCCGCCGTGATCTGCTGGAGGATCTCGTGCTCCTCCCCGCAGGCGTGGCATTCGTATTCGTAAATCGGCACCTTTTCTCTCCCTGTTCTCTTCGCTACACCGGCGTCAGCCAGCTCTGGCGGCTCTCGTCCTCTCCGTTCACCACGGCGAAAAAGGCGGACTGCAGCCGCAGGGTGATGTCCCCCGGCTCGCCCTTCCCGATGGGCCGGCCGTCCACCTCGCGGATGGGCGTCACCTCGGCCGCCGTCCCCGTGAAGAAGGCCTCGTCGGCCACGTAAATCTCGTCGCGGGCGAAGGCGCCCTCCTGGACCGGGATCCCCTGCTCCTTGGCCAGGGCGATCACCGTCTCCCGCGTGATTCCCCGAAGGATGCCCTTCAGGGGGGGCGTCGTCAGCACCCCGTCGCGGACGAGGAAGATGTTCTCCCCCGAGCCCTGGGTGACGAAGCCCTCCGGGTCGAGCATGAGGGCCTCGTCGTAGCCCACGTTCACCGCCTCGAGCTTGGCGAGCTGGCTGACGGCGTAGTTCCCCGTCGTCTTGGCCTTCGTCATGTAGCTGTTCGGGTGGTGGCTCGTGTAGGAGGAGACCTTGACGCGGATTCCCTTCTTCAGCCCCTCCTCGCCCAGATAGGCGCCCCACTTCCACACCGCCACCATGGCGTGCACGTCCGCCCCCTTGGGGTTGACCCCCATCGAGCCGTAGCCCAGCCACACGAGGGGGCGGATGTAGCACTCCTCCACCCGGTTCACCCGGATGGTCTCGAGGACGGTCTCCGTGAAGGCCTCCCGATCGGGGCCGATCTCCAGGCCCACGATGCGCGCCGAGTCGTAGAGGCGGCGCATGTGCTCCTCGAGGCGGAAGACGGCGGGGCCGTTCCGTGTCTTGTAGCAACGGATTCCCTCGAACACCCCCAGGCCGTAGTGCAGCGAATGGGTCAAAATGTGGATTTTCGCCTCATCCCAGGCCACAAACTCACCGTCCATCCAGATCTTCTCGGTCTTCCCTTCCAACAGATCCGCCTCCTCAAGGAGAAAATCGGCCCAACCTGCCTAGTATAATAAGCGGTGATCGAGGGGCGCAACCGCGCCGGGGGGGGCCGCCCCCGCCCGCGCGCTCCCCCCAAATCCGCCACCTATCTCTCATACACCTCCGGGTTGAGCAAGGTGGAGGGGACCACCCGCTCGCCCCGCACGGCCCGGATGACGTTCTCCGCCGCGATTCGGAACACACGCTCGCGGGCCTGATGGGTGGCGCCCGCCAGGTGGGGCGTGACCACGGCGTTGGGGAGGGAGAAGAGCGGGTTATCCCGCGCCGGGGGCTCCTCCTCGAACACATCGATGCCCGCCCCTGCGATCTCCCCTCCCTTGAGCGCCGCGATCAGGGCCGCCTCGTCGATGATCCCTCCCCGGGCGCAGTTCACGATGACGGCGCTCTTCTTCATCGCCCGGAACCGGTCGGCGCCGAAGAGGCGGCGGGTCTCGGGGGTGAGGCTGCAGTGGATGGAGACGACGTCGGCCTCCCGCGTCAGGGTGTCCAGGTCCACCGGCTCGGCCCCGCCCGCCCGTATCCGCTCCCCGGGGACGTAGGCGTCGGCGGCCAGGATGCGCCCCCCGAAGCCCGCCAGGAGGCGCGCCAGCTCGCGGCCCACGTTGCCGAAGCCCACGATGCCGAAAACCGCCCCGCTCAACTCGTTCGAATTCCCGACCGCCTCGCGCCAGGCGCCCTCCTGGAGCGCACGCATGGACTGGGGGATGCGGCGCACCGCCGCCAGAATGAGGCCCAGGGCCGCCTCCGCCACCGCGGTCGCGTTCGAGCCCGGGCAGTTCGTCACCGGGATCCCCCGGCGGGTGGCCGCCGGGATGTCGATATTCTCCACCCCGACCCCGAGCTTGGCGATGATCTTGAGCTTGGGGGCCGCCTCGAGGACCCGCTCGGTGATGAACTCGCGCGAGGTGGGGATGACGGCCGACCACTCCCCGGCCGCGCGGACGAGCTCCTCCTCCGACAGTTTTTCGACGCCGCCCTCGCACACCTCCCCGTAGGGGGCGAGCAGGCCGTTCAGGACGGCGCGCGGCTCCCGGACCTCGGGCACAAAAAAAACGGCTCGCTCATTCAAGGGCGGCCCCTTTCGCGCTTCCCCGCAATCCCGCCCGCCAGCGCCTCAGGTGCCCACCACGAGCGGCCCCTCCCGCCCGCGCAGGAAGGCGAGCGTGGAGAGGTAGGTGAGGATCCCCGTCCGGTGGTTCTCCGAGGGCACGTTTTCGATCCGGATGAAGGAGCGGCCGAATTCGCCCACCGCCTCCACCTCGTGGATGTTCCGGTCCACGCCGGGATCGCACACGATCCGCAGGATGGTCCGCCGGGGCCCGATCCCGGCCAGGCTCACGGCCGCCGCGACGTTCACGTTCGCGGGAAATCCCTTGCACCCCTCCAGCGGCGTGCCCTCGAAGATCACCGTCGGCTCGCGGATGGCATCGAGGTCGATCCCATTTTCCTCGATATAGGGGGCCCCGCGCAGGCTGGCCGGGGCCTTGCGCGTCGTCATGGTGACCGATTCCACCCGCCCCATGGCGGCGCCCTTGAGGCCGTCCAGCCCGATGATGGCTCCGGAGGGGACGAAGATGCGGGCGCCGTGGCTCCGCGCCAGCTCCACCAGGTCATCCTGCTCGAGCAGGGCGCCCACCGAGTTGACGATGACGTCCCTTCCCCGGGGGAGCGCCGCGCGGCAGATCTCCGCGACCGAACCCCCGCCCGAGGCCTCCATGACGATCTCCGCGCCCTCGATCACCCCGGCCAGATCGGTCAGGCGCGGCGGATCCTTCAGCCCCCCAAGAACGCCTCCACCTTGGCGGGCGTGCGCGTGGCGGCCACCGGCACCCGGACGGGCACCTCCCCCTCGTCGGCGGCCTTGACCACCGCCTGGCCGATCACCCCCAGACCCACGACGCCGAGATCCATGGAATCCCTCCTCACCGCCCCGCTCCCCCCAGCCCGGGAGCGCTCTCCGTCCATCCCCCCTGCGGCCCGGGCGGCCGTCCGAAACCGGCGCTCCTCCCGCCCGGGAGCCGCCTCTCCCGCCCGGGAGGCCCCTCCCGGAGTCTGTAGCAAAATCGGCGGTTTCCTGCTAGATTGCCATTTCGCCCAACCTCTTAGATGTCTGGAGCCTGCCCCGAGAGGACGACATGGTTTACGAGACCATTCTCTCCCAGGTCCCCTTCTTCTCGGATCTGCCCTCGGACACTCTCGCCGGCCTCTCCGAACGCTTCCACCGCCGCCATTTCGGCAAGGACCAGGTGATCTTCCACAAGGACGACGTCGGCTCCACCCTCTACATCATCATGGCAGGGAAGGTGAAAATCGTCCTCCCCTCGGCGGAGGGGGAGAACGTCATCGTGGCCATCCTCTCGACGGGGGATTTCTTCGGCGAGCTTTCCCTCTTCGACGGAGAGCCCCGGTCGGCCACCGCCATCTCGACCGATTCCTCCGAAATCCTCACGCTCGACCAAGAGGATTTCATCCGCTACATCAAGGCAAACCCCGACGCCTCGATCGCCATCCTCTCCGAGCTCAGCCTCCGCCTCCGTCGCACGGACGAGCTTCTGAGCGACACGGCCTTTTGCAACCTCTCCATCCGGTTGACGAAACGGCTGCTGGAGCTCGCCGATCGCTACGGCCAGAAGGGCGACGCGGGCGAGGTGCGAATCAACCTGAAGCTCCGGCAGCAGGACTTGGCCGACATGGTGGGCGCCACCCGCGAGAGCGTGAACAAGATGCTGCGATCATTCCAGAAGAAGAATCTGCTCCAATTTGAAAAGGGCTTCATCACCATTCTCGACTCGAAAGAGCTCACCCGCCAAGCCCGGTGAGCCCGGCCCGCCCGGCCCGCCTTCCTTCTCAGCCCCTTCGCCTTTTCCCCGCCCCCCCGGCAGACCCGTCGGGGCCGGCATGCGCTCCCCCGGCCCCCGGAAGCCCCCTCCGGCGTCCACCCGCCCCCCCTGGGCGCGGCGCCAGTGGTCGGCCAGGACGACGGCCATCATCGCCTCCCCGATGGGAACGGCGCGCGGCGCCACGCAGGGGTCGTGGCGCCCCTCGACGCGGACCCGCTCCCGCCTTCCCTCGGTCGTCACCGTCTCCTGCTCGATCAGGATGGAGGAGGTCGGCTTCACGGCGAAGCGCACGACGATGGGCGCCCCCGTCGAGATCCCCCCCAGGACGCCGCCCGCGTTGTTCGTGCGCGGGACCACCCGCCCCTCGCGGAAGTCGAAGGGGTCGTTGTTTTGGGAGCCGCGGATCGAGGCCGACCCGAAGCCCGCGCCGATCTCCACCCCCTTCACGGCGTTGATCCCCATCATCGCGGCGGCCAGGTCCGCGTCCAGCCGCCCGTAGGCCGGCTCGCCCAAGCCGGGGGGAACCCCCTCCGCGATCACGGTGAGGATTCCGCCCACCGAGTCCCCGTCCTTGCGGGCGGCGAGGATGACCTCCTCCATCCGTCGGGCCGTCTCCGGGTCGGGGCACCGGACGCTGTTCCGCTCGATCTCGGCGGGGTCGAACTCCTCCCCCTCCCAGATGACATCGCCGATCCGGTTCACGAACCCGCAGATCGAGATCCCCTCGCGGGCGAGGAGCTTCTTCGCCACCGCGCCGGCGGCCACCCGGGCGGCCGTCTCGCGCGCGCTCGAGCGCCCTCCCCCGCGGTGGTCGCGCCGGCCCCACTTCGCCCAGTAGGTGAAGTCGGCGTGTCCGGGCCGGAAGACATTCCGCAGCGACTCGTACTTCGAGGAGTCGGCGTCGTGGTTGCGGATGAGGACGGAAATCGGCGCCCCGGTGGTGTATCCCTCGAACACCCCGGAGAGGATCTCGGCCCGGTCCTCCTCCTTGCGCTGGGTGGTGACGTTGCTCTGTCCCGGGCGCCGCCGGTCGAGGTCGCGCTGCAGATCGGCCTCGCTCAAGGGAAGACCCGCGGGGCAGCCGTCCACCACGACCCCGATGGCGGGGCCGTGGGACTCGCCCCAGGATGTGAAGCGGAACGCCACGCCGAAAGTGTTGGACACCGCCGAAAAACCTCCCTCCTCCTACCGCCTCAGCTGCGCACCCGCAGCCGCTCGCGCACCCGCTCGGCGGCTTCGCGGGCCACGCCCTCGGGCGCGGCGCCGTCGGGATTCTCCACCACCACGTCGGCCATCTCCGCATAGCGCGGAAGACGCCTTGCGAGGAGGGCCCGCATGGCCTCCTCGGGATCGGACTCCCCGTCCAGGTAGGCCGGCCAGCCCCCCTCCCGGATGCGGCGCAGGAGGTCGGCCTCGGGGGCGCGCAGGTGCACCACGCAATGGGCCCGGAGCATCTCGGCCGAGGCGGGGTCGAGCCCCGCCCCCCCGCCCAGGGCGAGGAGGAGGCCCTCCTCGGCCAGCGCCTCCCCCAGGAGCTCGCGCTCCAGCGCGCGGAAGGCTTCCTCCCCCATCCGGCGGAAGACCTCGCGGAAGGTGAGCGCCTCCCCGAGGCGCTCCGCCCCGAGGCGCTCCGCGCCCGCCCGCTCGATCCGCCGGTCCAGGTCGTCGAAGCGGAAGCCGAGGCGCTCGGCCAGGAGGGGGCCGACGGTCGTCTTTCCCGCGCCCTTGAATCCCAGGAGAACGACGTTCACGCGCCCGCTCCCTCCCCTCCCACGGCCTCCTCCGCCCCCTCGGCGCCCTCCTCCGGCGCCGCGGGCCGGCAGGCCGAGAAGGCGGGGAAATCCCGCAGGTAGGCCGCGAGAATCTCGTCTGCGCGATCGGCCGCCCCCTCCATCCCGAGGCGCCCGGGTTCGAGCCAGACCACCCCGGGCGTCCGCCGGAACCAGGTGCGCTGGCGCTTCGCGTAGCCCAGGTGGAGAGCGGCGATGCGCCCGGCCGCCGTCTCCCGGTCCATCTCCCCCCGGTGGAGGGAGAGCGCCTCGGCGTAGCCGAGCCCCTCGAAGGCGGGCGCCCCGGTCAGGCCCGCCCCGGCCAGCCCGGCCGCCTCCTCCACCATACCCCCGGCGAGCATCCGCCGCACCCGCTCCTCGATGCGCCGGGCGTGGATCGGCCCGGGCCAATCGATCCCCAGGTAGAGGGGCCGGAGGAATCCCGAGGAGCGCCCCTCCTCGCGGAGGGCCGAGATCGGCCGCCCCGTCGTCTCATAGACCTCCAGGGCGCGGATGACCCGCTTGCGGTCCTGGGGATGGACCCGCGCGGCCGTCTCCGGGTCGCAGGCGGCGAGGCGGCGGTGGAGGGCGCCGTCCCCCTCCCGCTCGGCCTCCTCCTCGAGCGCGCGCCGCAGGGCGGGCTGGGCCTCAGGGCCCTCGAACAGGCCCTCCAGCAGAGCGCGGATGTAGAGCCCGCTTCCCCCCACCACGAGGGGGAGCGCCCCCCGCCCATAGCTCTCCTCGGCGCAGGCGCGCGCCTCGCGGGCGAAGCGGGCCGCGTTGAAGGTCTCCTCCGGGCCGGCCACGTCGATCATGCTGTGGGGGAGGGCGGCGCGCTCCCGATCCGTCGGCTTGGCGGTCCCGGCCGAGAGCCCCCGGTAGATCTGGCGCGCGTCGGCGCCGATGACCTCGAGGCGGAGGCCCCGGCGGGCGGCCCGCCCGGCGAGGGCGAGGGCCAGCTCGGTCTTGCCCGATGCGGTGGGCCCGAGGAGGACGGCGATGGGGCGGGGGTCCCGGCCGGGGCGGGGGCCCCCCCCGGGGGAATCCGGGCGGGCGCTCTCACTCCCCCTGTCCATGGGCGCCGCGGCCCGCTCAGCCGCCGACATCTCCGAGGGCGCCGGCGAAGGCGTCCAGATCCTTCTCGGTGAAGAGGACGAACTCGATCGACCGCACGCTCCCGCCCTCTTCCCGAAGGTGGGCGGCGGCGGCGCGGAGCATGCACCGGGCGGCCCGCTCGGCGGGGAAGCCGCCCACGCCGGTCCCGATGGCGGGGAAGGCGATTCGGGCGAGGCCCGCCTCCTCGGCCCGCCGCAGGCTGGCCGCCGTGCAGGCCTCGATGATTTCCTCGGAGGTCTGGAGGTCCTGGCCCATGCCCGCGGCGTGGATGACGTGGCGGGCCCGGAGGGCGCCCGCGCCGGTGATCACCGCCTCCCCGACCGGAATCGGCCCCTGGGCGACGGCCTCGGACTCGATGGCGGCTCCGCCCTTTTTCTTGATCGCGCCCGCCACGCCCGCGCCCATCCACAAATGGTTGTTGGCCGCGTTGACGATGGCGTCCGCGTCGCTCTCGGTGATGTCCCCTTGGGAGAGGACCACCCGCCCGCGGGCGATGGGCTTCTCATACATGGGACGTCGATCTCGAGCGGAGAGGAAGTCCGCCGGGCGGGGAGCCGACCGCGGGCGGGCCGGGCTCAGAAGGATTTTTCGTCGGAGGAGCCGGAGAGGGCCTCCGAAACCGCAGCGGGAGATTCCTCGGCTTGGGGCGTCCCGTCAGTGGAGGGGAAGGAGCCGGCCGGCGGGGGCTTCTTGCGGTCGACCATCTCGCGCAGCTCCTTGCCCGCCTTGAAAAAGGGAACCTTCTTGGGGGGGATGCTCACGGTGGCGCCCGTTCGGGGGTTGCGGCCGTCGCGGCTCTCGCGGAGGCGGACCCGGAAGCTGCCGAACCCGCGGAGCTCCACCTTATCGCCCTGCGCCAAAGCCTGAATGATGCTGCCGAAAACGATGTTGACGACCCGCTCGGTGTCTTTCTTCGTCAAGTTGATCTTCGAAGAGATCCGCTCGACCAATTCGGCTTTGGTCATGGGAACCGGAAACCTCCTCAGCGAAGGCGACGACGATGGAGCAGAACCGCAGGTTTCTTCGGGCGGCGCTTCGAGGAGGAAACCGCCCGGCTTCGCCGCATCAGCCTAAAAGATTATTTCCACATATACTGTAGCACAGCCGGGGCGTCCCCCCAAAGGGAGGTTCCGCCCCCTCCGAGCCACCCCAAACTCGCCCGGACCTGCCTGCCCAGCCATCGCAGAAGACCCGTTTTGGGCGTCAATTCCAGCAATTTGGGCTCGCCCTCGATTCCGGCCAGCCGCGCCGCCTCCAGGGCCGCGTCCCTTAGACTTCCCAACTCGTCGACGAGGCCCAGCGTTTTCGCCCGCTCCCCGCTGAACACGCTTCCGTCCGCGAGGAGAAGCACCTTCTTCTCCGGAAGGTTGCGGCCCTTCGCCACGGCCCGCACGAACTGGCCGTAGGTGTCGTCCACCAGGCGCTGGAGTATCTCCCGGTCCTTCTCGGTGAGGCTTCGCCAGGGGGACGCGAGGTCTTTGTGCGGAGCGCTCTTGATGACGCTGAACTTGAGCCCCAGCTTCCCCAGAGCCTTCTCGGCGTTGGGGAGCATCATGATCACCCCGATGCTCCCGGTGATGGTTCCCGGGTTGGCGAAAATCTTATCGGCCGCCGCCGCGATGTAGTAGCCGCCCGAGGCGGCCACCGTGCCGAGGGAGGCGACCACCTTGCGGCCCGAGCGCCGGAAACGGAGAACCTCGTGGTAGATCTCCTGGGTGGGGCTCACCGCCCCGCCCGGGCTCTCGATTCGGATGAGGAGCGATTTCACCTTGGGGTTGCGCCGGAAACGGGCCAGCGCCGCCAGGGTCTCGCGCGCCCCGAAAATCCCCCCCTGGATCCGGAGAAGGCCGACCACCGAGCCGCCCCCGGCGCGGGCGATCCGCCGCTCCCCGCCCTGGACGCTCTCCTGCAGGAAGAGGACGAATCCGTAAAACCCCGCCAATATCGCCAGAAAAAGCGCCACAGAAAGCAAGGCGCCCGGACTCATGAACCTGCGCATCCCACGACCCTCGGCCAGGCACGCTCCTCAGTCGTCCCGCTTCTCGACCTCTTCGCCCGCCGCATCGGCCGGCGCCGCCGCGACCTGGGAGGCTTCCTCGGCGGCGGCTTCCCCGGCCGGCGCATCTTCATCACTCGCCTCGGCTTTCGCCTCGGCCGGCGCATCTTCGCCAGCGCTTTCTTCGGAAGAGGCTTCCCCGGCCGGGGCCTCTTCATCGCTCGCCTCGGCTTTCGCCTCGGCCGGCGCGTCATCCGCCGCCGCAGCCTCCTTCGCCTCGGCCGGCGCTTCTTCCTCCGGCTCGGGCTCGGGGGCTTTGCTCACGAGGGGGTCCTCCCCCGTCGCCTCGAG
>JAZGDQ010000388.1:0-3840 GCA_036477985.1 bacterium | reverse complement strand
GGAGTAATAAAACTTGACAAGGACGTGCTCAGATATTATATTCGCCTGGACTGATAGGGGGGTCCCGCACCCGCAGGGATCCGGCGCGAATACCTGAAAGAGAACGTCTTACGAGAGATGGGGTCTGCGGCCGGCGGCGATTGCATGAGCAAGTGCAAGTTGAGCCTGAGCGGGTAAGGAGCAAGGGACGCGGGGCGCCTCGCCGGAACAGGAGCAAGGAAGGACTCAGATAAAGCGCCGGGCGGGCGGGGCTCGCTCCCTCCGCCCGGGATGCATGAGAGGGGGCCGAGAGATGCGGCTCGAGAAGCTCACGCGCAAAACCCAGGAGGCCCTCGATGCGGCCAAGGGGATGGCGGAGGAGCTCGCCCATCAGGGGATCGAGCCCCCCCACCTCCTCATGGCCCTCCTCGAGCAGGCCGACGGGGTGGTTTCCCCCCTCCTGGCCAAGGCATCGGTGAACATCAGCGCCCTGCGCGAGCGCCTGGGCGCGGCCCTCAAGAAGCTCCCGCGCGTCTCGGGGGGCGGAATCGACGCCTACCTCACCCCCGGGATGCGCCGCTTCCTGGAGGAGGCCGAGCGCGAGGCCGGCCGGCTCTCGGATGAGTTCGTGAGCGGGGAGCATTGCCTCCTCGCCGCCTTGGAGACGCGCGGGGGGGACCTGGCCCGCGACCTCCGTGAGCTGGGCCTCACCCGCGAACGCGCCCTCTCGGCCCTCAAGGAGATCCGCGGGACCCAGTCGGTCTCCGACCCCGACGCCGAGAGCCGCTACCAGGCGCTCGAGCGCTACACCGTCGACCTGACCGAGAAGGCCCGGGGGGAGAAGCTCGACCCCGTGGTGGGGCGGGACGAGGAGATCCGCCGCCTCATGCAGGTCCTCTCGCGGCGCACGAAGAACAACCCCTGCCTCATCGGCGATCCGGGCGTGGGCAAGACCGCGATCGTCGAGGGCCTGGCCCAGCGCATCGTGAACGGCGACGTGCCCGAGGGGCTCTTGAACAAGCGCCTCCTCTCCCTCGACATCGGCGCCCTCATCGCGGGCGCGAAGTACCGCGGGGAGTTCGAGGACCGGCTCAAGGCCGTCCTCAAGGCGGTCTCGGAGTCGGCGGGCGAGGTCATCCTCTTCATCGACGAGCTGCACACCGTGGTCGGCGCGGGCGCGGCCGAGGGCTCGGTCGACGCCTCCAACCTGCTCAAGCCCGCCCTGGCGCGCGGGGAGCTGCGCTGCGTCGGGGCCACCACGCTGGACGAGTACCGCAAGCACATCGAGAAGGACGCCGCCCTGGAGCGCCGCTTCCAGCCCGTCCTGGTGGGGGAGCCCAGCGTCGAGGACACCATCTCCATCCTCCGGGGCCTGAAGGAGCGCTACGAGGTGCACCACGGGGTGCGCATCCTGGACGCCGCCATCGTGGCGGCGGCCGCCCTCTCCCACCGCTACATCGCCGACCGCTTCCTCCCCGACAAGGCCATCGACCTCATCGACGAGGCGGCCAGCGGCCTGCGCCTCGAGATCGACAGCCTGCCCGAGGAGATCGACCGGAGGGAGCGCGAGCTGCTCCGCCTCCAGATCGAGGAGCGCGCCTTGGAGAAGGAGGAGGATGCGGCCAGCCTCGAGCGCCTGGAGGAGATCCGCGGGCAGATCGGCGAGCTGGGCGGACAGAACGACGAGCTGCGCGCCCAGTGGAGCCGGGAGAAGGAGGACATCAGCCGGGTCCGCGCCCTCAAGGAGCGGATCGAGGCGCTCAAGGTCGAGGCCCAGCGGGCCGAGCGCGAGGGAGACCTGGGCCGGGCGGCCGAGCTGCGCTACGGGGAGATCGTCGCCCTCGAGAAGAAGCTCGAGGGAGCCAACGCCGCCCTCGAGGCGCCCGGCGAGGGGCGGATGCTCAAGGAGGAGGTCACCGAGGACGACGTGGCCCAGATCGTGAGCCGGTGGACGGGGGTTCCGGTCGCCAGGCTGCTCGAGGGCGAGCGCGAGAAGCTCCTCCAGATGGAGGAGCGCCTCCACCGCCGCGTGGTCGGGCAGGAGCGCGCCGTCGCGGCCGTCGCCGAGGCCGTCCGGCGCGCGCGCGCGGGCATCACCGACCCGAACCGCCCGAACGGCTCCTTCATCTTCCTGGGCCCCACCGGGGTGGGCAAGACCGAGCTGGCGCGCGCGCTCGCCGCCTTCCTCTTCGACGATGAGGCGGCCATGGTCCGCCTCGACATGAGCGAGTACATGGAGAAGCACACGGTGGCGCGGCTCATCGGCGCCCCTCCGGGCTACGTCGGCTACGAGGAGGGGGGGCAGCTCACCGAGGCTGTGCGGAGGCGGCCCTACACCGTCCTCCTGCTGGATGAGATCGAAAAGGCGCACCCCGACGTGTTCAACGTCCTCCTCCAGCTCCTCGACGACGGCCGCCTCACCGACGGCCACGGCCGCACGGTGGACTTCCGCAACACCGTGGTGATCATGACGAGCAACGTGGGGACGGCCGCGCTCTCCGAGCTGGACGGGGCGGAGGACGCCGAGCGGGACGCGGCGGCGCTCGAGGCGCTGCGCGAGGTCTTCCGCCCCGAGTTCCTGAACCGGGTGGACGAGATCATCGCCTTCCGGCCGCTGAGCCGGGAGCAGATCCGCCGGATCGTGGAGATCCAGCTCGGCCGGCTCGACGAGCGCCTCGCCGCCCAGCGCGTCTCTCTTCGGGTGAGCGAGGCGGCGAAGGACTTCCTCGCCGAGCGCGGCTACGACCCCGTCTACGGGGCGCGTCCCCTCCAGCGCGCGATTCAGACCCTCCTCCTGAATCCGCTCAGCCGCGAGCTGCTGGCCGGCGGGGTCCGCCCCGGCGAGGCGGTCGAGGTGGATCTTTCCGGGGACGAGCTGGCCTTCGCCTCCATGCCGGAAGCCGAGGCGGAGCCCGTCAAGGCGTGAGGAAATTCCCGCGGGAGGCGCTAGGGCGCGGCCCCGCGAACGGTTTGATTTTGAGACCCGAGGTTCAGGCATTCCATTACAGGAGATAAAAGGACCATGGCGAATAAAGTCATCGGAATCGATCTGGGGACAACGAACTCCGTTGTGTCCGTGATGGAGGGGGGGCAGCCCACCGTAATCCCCAATCAGGAGGGGAACCGCACCACCCCCAGCGTGGTCGCCTTCACCCAGGACGGCGAGAAGCTCGTGGGCCTGGTCGCCAAGCGGCAGGCGGTGACGAATCCCAAGAACACGATCTACTCCTCGAAGCGCTTCATGGGCCGGCGCTTCGACGAGGTGCCCGAGGAGACGAAGATGGTCCCCTACGAGGTCGTCAAGGCCGACAACGGCGACGCCCGCGTGGGGATCGAGGGCAAGGTGTACGCCCCGCCCGAGATCGCGGCGAGCATCCTCCAGAAGCTCAAGCAGGCGGCCGAGGACTACCTGAGCGAGAAAGTCACCGACGCGGTCGTCACGGTGCCGGCCTACTTCAACGACAGCCAGCGGCAGGCGACAAAGGACGCGGGCAAGATCGCGGGCCTCAACGTCCTGCGCATCATCAACGAGCCGACGGCCGCCGCCCTCGCCTACGGCCTCGATAAGAAGAAGGACGAACTGATCGCCGTCTACGACTTCGGCGGCGGCACCTTCGACATCTCGATCCTCGAGGTGGGGGACAACGTGGTCGAGGTCAAGGCCACGAACGGCGACACCCACCTGGGGGGGGACAACATCGACCACCGGATCATCGAGTGGATGATCGACGAGTTCAAGAAGGACCAGGGGATCGACCTCTCCAACGATCCGATGGCCCTCCAGCGCCTCCGGGAGGAGGCCGAGAAGGCGAAGATCGAGCTTTCGAGCTCGATGGAGGTCAACATCAACCTTCCCTTCAT
>JAZGDQ010000387.1:0-2102 GCA_036477985.1 bacterium | reverse complement strand
CCCCAGCCGGCTCCCGCAAGGTGACGCCCGAAAGGGCGGCCCCGCAAGGACGGCCCCGTCAGGGCGCCCCACATCCGCAAGGACGGCCCCGCAAGGTGACGCCCGCAAGGGCGGCCCCGCAAGGACGGCTCGCCTCCCCCTCTCCATCTTACGGCCCCCGGCCCAAGCTCGCGTGGAAGGCGGCCGAGGGCGGATTCCTCTCCTCCCGCCCGATTGGTACTCTCTCTGGGTCTTCGGGAACGTCCCCGTTCGAACGGGAGGATTCGGCATGGCGGAAGCGGTTCGCCTGAAGGGGCTCCACCACGTCACCTTCGTGACGCGCGACATCGGGGCCATGACGCGCTTTCTGGAGGATGCCGTCGGGCTCCACCTGGTGAAGGTCTCGGTCAACTTCGACTCCCCCGACCAGAAGCACTACTTTTGGGGAGACGAAAAGGGCAACCCCGGGACCGTCGTCACCTTCTTCGAGATCCCCGACGCGCCCGAGAACCGCATCGGGGCGGGCGGGATGCACCACCTGGCCTTCTGCGTGGAGGACGAGGCGGATCTGCGCCGCCAGATGGAGAAGCTCGACGCGCTCGGAATCTCCCACACCGGCCTGGTGGACCGGTTTTACTTCAAGGCGATCTACTTCCACGGGCCCGAGGATCTGCTCATCGAGTTCTCCACCTCGGGCCCCGGCTTCGGCGCCGACGGCGATCAGGTGGAGGGGAAGGCGGGCCCGGCGAGGCGCAGTTCATGAGGCGCGGTTCATGAAACGAATCTGCGTATTCGCCGGCTCGAGCGAGGGGAGGAATTCGGCCTACCGCGAGGCGGCCGATGCGCTGGGCCGGATGCTGGCCGAGCGGGGGCTCGGCCTCGTCTTCGGCGGGGGGAGATTCGGGCTGATGGGGGTGGCGGCCGACGCCGCCCTCGCGGCCGGGGGCGAGGTGATCGGAATCATTCCCCGCGGGCTGATGGAGACGGAGCTTCCCCACAAGGGCGTGACCGAGCTTCGGGTGGTGGACACCATGCACACGCGAAAGGCCCTCATGGCCGAGCTCTCGGACGGCTTCATCTCCCTCCCGGGCGGGCTGGGGACCTTCGAGGAGACGCTGGAGACCATCACCTGGGCCCAGCTGGGCCTTCACCGAAAGCCGATCGGCCTGCTCGATGTGGAGGGGTACTACGCGCCCCTCCTCGCCTTCCTCTCCCGGGCCTGCGAGGAGGGCTTCATCCGCCCCGACAACATGCGCCTCTTCGTAGCCGAGAAGGACCCCGCCGCCCTCCTCTCCCGCCTGGACGCCTATCAGCCTCCCCCGGCGCCGGACACGGGCCTGCGCGAAGAGGATATCTGACGCCGCCGGGCGGCGCGGCCTCTCCCCTACTCCCAGACGAGGCGGGGGATGTAGCCCCCCTCGGGCAACGGGGCGCGGGGCGGGAGGCCCTCGGCCTCCTTGTGCGCCTGAATGGTCTTGAGGTGGGCGTAGGCCTCCCAGAGAACGTGTCGGAAGGCGCACTCCAGGGTCTGGTGAAACACGCCGGGCTCCTCCGCGTCCCGCCACATGCCGCCCGGGTGGGCCGGCATGACGAGATTCTCGATGTAATCGCGCACCCTCTCCCCGCTCGCCCACGTGCGCTCGGGCGGAATCCGCCGCGAGAGGATCTTTTCGCGCAAGGAGCCCAGCGTCTCGCGCCCGAGGATCTCCCAGGCGATGGCGCAGCCCTCCCCGAGGGCGGCGAGGAGGTCCTCCATCGCGTGAAAGCGCGCGGGGTCGAGCATGCGGTCGGCGCCCCCCGTTTGGACGCGCGCGGCCTCGGGGGGAGGCCCCTCCGGAAAGAGGACGTCGCTCCAGTTCCCGAGGAAGATCAGGTAGGGAATCCACGCGACGTGGCTGACCTGCTCGCGGATGGACCACCCGCCCCAGCTCTTCTCCGGGCGCCGGCGGCCGAGCTGCTCCTCCGAGAGGCCCGCCACCTCCTCGGCGAAGATTCCGGGGAGGGCGGCGTACTCGGGGAAGAGGGTCCGCCCCGGCGTGGCGGGATCCTGGCTCACGGAGCGATCTCCTTTCCGGGAGAAGCGAAGCGGTCGCCGCGCGGGAGGTCCCGCGCAATATACCATC